>CALZHS010000362.1 GCA_945787265.1 uncultured Gammaproteobacteria bacterium
GATCGAGCTGGGACGCGCGCCAGGCGGGGAGAATGCTGGTCAGGATACCGAGCAGGACGACGACAACGTTGGCCAGCACCACATCGTAAAGGGTCAGGCTGGGATAGATGACGCTGCCTGCGCCCATCATTGCCATACATTCGGCGACGATGGAGACGTCGAGCCCGCTCTCCAGCGGTTTGATCGTGATCAGCGCCAGCAGGTTGCCAAGCGCCAGACCGATCAGCAGCAACAGCAGCGATTCGAGCAGGATCTGGTATACGATCAGGCCCGGCCGCATGCCCAGTGCCTGGATCAGACCGATTTCACGTACGCGCTCGAAGATTGCCATAACCAGCGTGTTGACCAGCCCGAAGGACAGGGCCAGGAAAATGATAATCACCCACACCAGCACAAAACCGTCCATCATGTTGAACATAACCGCGAGATAGGTATCGATTTCATACCAGGGTTTAACCTCAAGCCCATCGGGCGTAACCGCCTCGACTCTTCGGTACAGGGATTCGACGTCGCGATAGTCGTGGTCGACGATCACGATCTGTGAAACCCGGCCTTCGATATTCAGCAGCTTTTGTAACGTGCCGCGCGCTGCATAAACGTTAAATTCCTCCTGCGCGGCCAGCTCCGCCTGGTAGATGCCGACGATGCGAAATCCCCGTTCGGCAATATTATTGGCCGGATCCTGGCTCATAATGACGACACGTTTGCCGAGCCGGGTTTCGAGTCGCTCGGCGAGTTTGGCGCCGATGACAATGCCCTTGTCCTGGTTTGATTCGAGGAATCGGCCCGCCGAAATCTGCTCTGGCAGTCCGGTGATATCGGCTTCGGTCGCCGGCTCGATACCGATCAGATTGATGCCCCGGCTTTCGCGTTCGCTGGCAATGACAGCGGGCACCCGGATCCGGTTGGCCCAGCTGCGGCTGCCGTTTTGCGTCAGTGTCGTCAGCAGCTCGCCCCCGGGTTCGTCGATACTGTTGACCACGTTCGGGTCGTCGAGAAAATCGGGATGCTGAATCTGAATATGCCCGGGCAGGTTGCGAATCCCCTGGTTGAGCATGTCGTCGACCATGCCGCGCATCAGCGCGGTCATGAAAATCATCGCCCAGACACCGACCGAGATAGCACCCAGCATAATCGCGGTGCGGCGCTTATTGCGCCACAGGTTGCGCCATGAAAGCGTCAGGATGGTTTTGAAATGAGTGCCGAGCCCCGTCATGTCAGACCGCCCGCATCGCATCGATCGGCGTCAGCAGATAAAGCCGCAGCGCCGGGTAGAGGGCTGCCAGCAGGCTGCCGATAGCGACTGCGGCAGGACCCAGCGTCATCGACAGGATGGTAAACGCCGGATAGATCCGCTCCGGCAGATTAAATTTGAGCGCAACTTCATCCATGCCGGGGTAGGAAAATCCGACACGGCTCATGTATAAATTGATCGCCAGGCCAACGGCGATGCCGAGTACCAGGCCAAGCGCGGTCATCAATGCGGTTTCGAGCATAACCAGTCGCGCCAGCCGTGTCGGTTGCAGCCCCAGCGCCATCATGGTGCCGAACTCGCGGGTACGTTCGAGCACCGACATCAGCTGGGTATTGAGCACGCTGAAGGCCACCAGCACGACCAGCACGATGTACATGAACGAGTTGCTGGCCATATCCGCCTGGATCGCCTGGCGCAGGCCCGGCTGCAATTCGTCCCAGTGACGCAGGCTCAGGCTTTTGTCAGCATCCAGCAATTCACCGATTTGCAACTGCAGCGATTCGACGTCATCGATGTGCTGCGCGCGCACGGCCAGGCTGTGTCCGCGGTCCTGCATCGCAAACACATCCTGGAAGTAACCAAGATCGACCTGGGCCACCGCGCGATCGAGATCGGCAACGCCCGACTCGAATATGCCGACCACTGTGACGATTCCGGCGGCAAACGAATCGTCGAAACCGCTGCCGATAAAAGTCAGCTCATCGCCCAGTCCGGCTTTGAGGTTGCGCGCCAGCACCGCGCCGATGACAATTTCCCCGGGCGTACCGGGTTCAAGGTACCGGCCTTGCTTTACCAGCCCCGGCAGGGTCGATACCAGTGGTTCGTGCGCGGGATCGGCGCCGATAATCTGCAACCCGTAGGAACGCTCGTTGCTAGACGCCAGGGCGAATCCGACGGCGCGAGCACTGATGTTGTCAAGGCCGAGTTCACGGCGCAGACGCTCGGCCAGTTCGGCGATGTCGTCCACCGCGTAGCGCATTTTCGGCTCCTCGAGATATCGAGGATGCTGCAGCTGCAGGTGCCCGGAAAAAGCCTGTAGCGAGTTGTCGATCATCATGTCGTAACTGCCGAACTGCAACGACATCGCGAATATCAGCAGGCCATTGGAAAAAATCATTGCGCCGACGGTCAGCCATGTGCGACGCCAGTGACGCCACAGGTTGCGCCAGGCCATGCGTAGCGTGACGTCCTTCACTGCCGGGGATTCCTGAGGTTAGACAGCGTGAACAGGTTGGCATCCAGTGCGATGTCGAAGTCGATATTATCAACGACCATTTCAGTCCATTCTTCCGGCGTTTCGAGCTTGTGCATGCGCATGCGTGAAGCGATGGTACGGTCATCCATGATTGCGATCTCGGTGGCGTTCATCTCCTTGACCAGGATATCGTCCTGGTCCCAGAACTCCTGACGCAACATGATGAAGTCATCGCGGATGGTGACGATTTCCTTGCCCCAGACGACTGCAGCCTCTTCGTGCGGGATCGATTCGATGGTGTAAATAACGTGCTCGTCCCGGGTCTCGGTTTTAAGCAGGCGGTGATCATACTGATCGATGATATCGGTCGATTTACTGATGTCCTTGTTGGAAAAATCGCTGCCCATCCAGCTCTGGTTCATCATCGAGGACGGCACCTTGAGGATGCGATTAATCTTCGGCGAAAAAGTCCACATGCTTTGATCCTTGATCAGGGTGCCA
>CALZHS010000363.1 GCA_945787265.1 uncultured Gammaproteobacteria bacterium
CGGCTTTCCTGTTCACCCGCGCGTAACGAGACCTGTTCGCCCTTGCCCAGTATGGCCAGCTGATCGCGACCCAGCCCGAGTTTACTGTCAGCGGCGTCTTCGAGCTCCAGCTCGCCGTCAATGACGTAGACAAATGCATTGTGATCAGTCGCCAGGTTCTCATCGAAGCGGGCGCCCGGTTGTAAAACCACGTCAAAATAAACCGGTTCGGTCAGCGGCTGGCTGACGGGACCCGTCGTACCCTGCGTGGTAGTCCCGCTGATTACCTTGACCGTGGCGCCATCCCTGGATTCGACCGGAATGCTCGCGGCGTCATGCTCCTGGTAGGCCGGCCTGTCCATTTTGTGCGCGCCCGGCAGGTTAATCCAGAGCTGGAAGCCTTCGAGCAGGCCATCCTGCTGTTCCGGCATCTCGGAATGCACGATACCCCGGCCTGCCGTCATCCACTGTATGCCGCCGGGCTCGATGACGCCTTCATTACCGGCGTTATCCTTGTGGCGCATGCGGCCGTTGAGCAGGTAGGTTACGGTTTCAAAGCCTCGATGCGGGTGCGGTGGAAATCCGGCGATATAATCGTCTGGATCATCCGAGCGGAAGGCATCGAGCAGCAGGAAAGGATCGAGTTCCATCAATGCGGGTTGTCCGATAACACGCACCAAATCCACTCCCGCGCCGTCGGTTGTTGCCTGACCGGTAATCACCTGTTGAACTTTTCGTGTACTCATGCGTTTGCTCCTAGGCCGCCAGGGCCGAATACTTTTCCTCGATTTCTGATATCGCCCCGGCAAAGCTGGCCTCGGTATCGACGTTCATCTGGTCGGCGCCAATGATAGTGACATCCTCGATGCCGATGAAACCAAATACCTGCCTCAGATATCCGCTGACAAAGTCTACCGGGCTCTCCAGGGGTACGCCACCCGTGGTAATGATGATATCCACGCGTTTACCTTCGAGCAGCCCCACGGGTCCATTACTGCCATAGCGAAAAGTGACGCCGGCGCGACAAACCAGGTCGATCCAGGCTTTAAGGGTTGCTGGAACGCCGAAGTTATACATCGGCGTTGTCAACACGATATGGTCGGCCCACCTGAGCTCGTCGATGAGCTGATCCGAAAACGCGAGTCGTGCTGACTGTTCGCTGTCACGATCGGCCGCTGCGGTAAAATTAGCCGCTATCCAGTGATGGTCTATGAACAACAGGTCCTGGTTCAGGTCACGAACACGTGTTTCAATCGGAAGGCCGTCCCGCTGTAGCTGTCCCAGCAGGTGGTCACCCAGTTTTCGACTGCTTGAATCGGCAGGGTTGGCGCTGGCATCGAGTCTTAAAATTCGTTTCGGGTGAGGCATGATTAAACCTCCTGTAATTTCAGTCGTGGATTGAAGGCCCAGTCCCCCGGCCCCTGTGCTGCCAGCACCATGAATCCACCGATAAGGCCGATATTTTTCATGAACAGAATCATTTGCATCTGTTGGCTGAAGTCGCTGTGGAACAATAAACTGGCCATCAGGGTAAAACCCGCCAGCATCAGGGCGACGACTCGAGTCTGGAAGCCCACCAGGATCGCGATTCCACCCAGAATCTCGAGCGTAATCACTGCCGGCAGCAGCAGGCCGGGCAGCCCTGCCGATTCCATGTATGCCTGGGTGCCCGCGTAACCGGCGCCGAGTTTGCTGATTCCGGCCATGATAAAAACCACCGCGAGCATGGCCCGGCCGCTAAGCAGGGAAATGTTGGTTAAATTTTTTGAGTTCATTTCATTTGCCTCGTAGTTGTTGATATGGGTATTATTATTGTTCCAATTAATTAATAAACATCGAAAATAATAAAATAATGTTGCAAAAATGAGAACAATATGAATCGATTGCAAGAACTCGAAGCATTTGTTGCGGTGGTTGATTTTCAGGGCTTTAGTAATGCGAGCGACAAGCTCGGCGTTGCCAAGTCGATGGTGAGTCGACGCGTCAGTGAGCTCGAGCAGCGGCTTGGCGTGCAGTTGTTGCAGCGCACGACGAGACGCCAGTCACTAACCGAGGCGGGTCGCGAATTTTATCAACGGGCGAGCCAGATACTCGGCGACCTGCATGAGGCAGAGCAGGTTGTTGCCGATTCGCAATGCGAAATCTCGGGAAAAATAAGGCTGGCGCTGCCGCTTGGCTTCGGCGTCAGGCAGTTGGCGCAGCCAATCGCCGATTTCCTGGAACAACATGCCGATATCGAAATTGATATTGACCTCAATGATCGCCATGTCGACCTGGTGGAGGACAACATCGACCTGGCGATACGGATTGGCGACCTGCAGGACTCGAGCCTGATCGCGCGCAAACTTGCAAGCGTGCATCTGGCCACCTGTGCGAGTCCGGAATACCTGGAAAAACACGGGGAACCCCGTCACCCGGCTGAACTGGCGCAGCACGAAGTACTTGTCTACAGCAATGTTGCTGTCGGTCGGCAATGGTTTTACCAGCAGGAAGGCAAGCAGGTCAGTCCGAGGATGAAATACCGTCTCAGCGCGAACAATGGCGAGTTTCTGGCGGCGGTCGCCAGCTACGGTCATGCGATTGTAAGCGCTCCCCTCGCGTTTCTGCAGGATTATATCGAAGCCGGTCAACTGGTCTCGATACTGACCGACTTTCCGCGCCCCGAAATTGGCATGTACGCGGTTTACCCCCCGGGCCGCCTGGTCTCGAGAAGAGTCAAGGTTTTAAGCGACACGCTCTACGCGTACTTTCGGGAACGTGCTATCTGACGGGTGGACTTGCGATCGCCCGGTTCCGCCGGGGGGAAATAGCGATCCAGTAGCGCGGCCAGTTGTTTTTTGACAAAAGGCTTGGCGATATAGTCGTTCATGCCGGCCTCGATGCAGGCCACGCGGTCATCATCCTGGGTGTTGGCAGTGATTGCCACGATCGGGATGCTGCCGGTTTGCTGATTCAGCTCGCGAATTCG
>CALZHS010000364.1 GCA_945787265.1 uncultured Gammaproteobacteria bacterium
TACGCCCCAGCGGATTACCAACCGCAAAGGTTTCATCACCGGGTTGCACGAGATCAGAATCTCCAAGCCGTGCCGACGGAAAACCAATACAGTCATCAAGCTGCAGGATGGCGATGTCCGACCTGGGCGTAGAGTTGACGACGGTGGCCGGGATACCTCGCGCGTGGTCCCATCCTCTCGGGAAAACCTCGATCAATGCCGCGTCGGCAATAACGTGATGATTGGTCCAGACCTCGCAGGTTCTGGATGAAACCAGGAACCCGGAGCCGTTGCTGACGTCCCAGACCGAGTCGCCAAACTTGTCGACGGTCACGTGGGACATGGTGCGAATTGACACAGAAACATTGAGCATCTTGTCGGTATCGACTTTGTCGTGCTTCTCGAGTGCGTAGATACCGAGCGGCACCATGCTTACAAATAATCCCAGCACGGCAAATCGCCACAATATCGTACTCTTCATGTTCATGCGTCACCTCGTTCAAAATAGGTGATGCCTCTATGGTTACGATATTTTCTTATATTTACTTGCTAGTTTGCCGCAATATTCAAGCCAACCCCAACGAGCCGGCCCGTCTAATATGTATAGCAGAAATCAGACAATATACAATTTCAGCAACCTACCCGCCTTGTATCGGCCGGACGGGAACAATTCTTGAATTTCAGGAAATACTGCATCTCCTGACAGGCATAAATTCTGATCCAGGCGCGAACGCGCCGATGACAGCTCTTGTCCGACCCTACTCCAGCTCGAGGGTATACTTGACGACACGGTCATTGCCCGAATCGGATAACCACAATTCAGAGCCTCGTACCTCGACCCCTTCGGGCGTCGTAAAACGACCCGCCCCTTTTCCAGGTCGACCATCCCCAAGCACCAGTAACAACTTCCCGTCCGCGCCAATAAACTTGACGACATGATTGTTCTTGTCTGCGGCGATGATGGTGCCGTCGGCAGCCAGGTCCATGTAGCGCACGCCGTTAAAATCATACTCGTCGCGCGCGAGTTCGGCCCTGACCTCGAGGTCGGGAGTTAGCAATAAGATGCGGCTGTTACCGGCATCGGCCAGCCAGATATTACCGTCCTTGCCGAGTTCCAGGTCGTGCGGCGACGAGAGTCCCGTGAGTTCACCGATGACCTTTCCATCAACATAGGCGACAACGTTTCCGGACCAGGCCCCGGCGACGTAGACGCGACCGTTCGGATGCACCAGCACGCCTTCCGGTCCCCGCACGCGTTCGCCGAGCTCACCGACCAGTTTCGCCTGGGTACCTTCGATCTCGTAAATCGTGACACGATTGTTGTGCGTATCGGCAACAAAAGCTCTTCCCAGGTGGTCGAAATCGATATCATGCGTGCCCGACTGGTGATCTGCGCCAAACTCACCGAGTAGTTCCAGTGATTCAGGATCAAGAATCGCGATCCGGTTGTTACCGACATCGGAGACAAATAAATACCTGCCATCCGGTGTCAACTTGAGGTCATGGGGATTCTCCAGTTGCGCTGTACTGGCGCCGACGAATGTCAACCTGACCTCCAGGGCAAATAGCGAGGTTGCCCACAGGGCAAGCAAAGTTGTAGAAATTAGACGTGTCCGCATGGATCGTAAACTAACCTAGCGGCGAGAATCGTACAAGGGATGACATTTCAATGACCAAGACGCTCGAGCGCGAAGTCCAGACGATCGATAACCGCGTCAACCTCAACCAGGTCCATGACACCTTCGGTCTCGATACGCGTACCCCAGCGCAATTCATGCGGGCTTTTTCTCCTGAATTTTTGCGCCGCCTCGGCAAATTTATCGACGCAGAGATCGAGCGAGTTGTAGGGTCCAGTGCGTCGCGACCAGGTGCAGGCGTGCAAGCCGATGACTGCCGTTCCCAGCGCATTGGCAAGGTGCGCCGGCCCGGCATCGGGGCTTAACACAATGTCGGCGCGCTCCAGCAGCGCAGCCAGCTGCGGCAGTGTGTCCTTGCCGATCAGGTTGGTCACAGGGTTCGTCATTGCCTGCTCGATGGCCTCGCCGGTCGAGCGCTCGAGATCGGACGGTCCGCCGGACAGGACCACGGCCATACCGTGACAGGCGATTGCGTAGTCGGCAGCGGCCGCATAACGATCGGCGCGCCAGTTACGACAGGGATGGCTGGAACAGGGTGAAATCAGAAGAATGCGATTGTCCGCGGGCAACATCGAATCGGCGAACGCGCGGGCCTCTTCGCTGATGGGGAAGTCCCAGACCGGTTCGCGTACGTCCAGGCCAATCGTCCGGGCAAAGGATAAATGTCCCTGAACCTGGTGCTCCTGCCTCGTTTCCGGTATCGAATGGGTCATAAACAGCCGATGGAGATCCCGCGCCCGGTACTTGTCCCAGCCCAGCTTGATACCGGCTTTGACACAGGCGCCGGTAAGGTTTGCACGCGCCGAGGTCTGCATCTGCAGCATGACGTCAAATTTTTCACCGCCAAGGTCCTGCCTGAGTTTCCGGTAAGCACTCCAGCCGCCACGCTTGTCGAGCACGACAAACCGCACGCCTTCGAGGCATGACAGCAGTTTGTATTCAAGTGCCGCGCAGATCCACGTAATCCGCGTTTGCGGCCAGTTGTGCTGAATGGCGCGCAACACCGGGATCGCATGCGTCACGTCACCCAGTGCCGAGAGGCGCACCAGGCAGACACTTTGAGGTGGTGTGGTTAAGGGCAGCATCAGGTGACCGGTATATCGATGACCCGAAAATTTAAACGTCGGAAAATCTGCAAACTCAAATCGAAAGCGTATGCGCCGGCTGCTTCGATGAAAGCCGGGCTAGTTACGAGTCGATTTTGCAGGCAACGGCAATTCATAAAGTCGCCCAAAGTGACCGAGCTTGTCGTCGATCCCCGCCAATCGCATCGCATGCCAGGCCATCGCGTGGTTCGACGATGTCAGCGGGATA
>CALZHS010000365.1 GCA_945787265.1 uncultured Gammaproteobacteria bacterium
AGGCCATTGCGAGATCCCGGATAGCTGCTGTGCAGCTTCCGGGATGACCCGCCGGGACGTTTTCCCGCGATTTATTTTCGGGAAAACGTCCCGGCGGGTCACATGTTCGGATAAGCGGGGCCGCCGCCGCCTTCCGGCACGGTCCAGTGGATATTCTGGCTCGGATCCTTGATATCGCAGGTTTTACAGTGCACGCAGTTCTGCGCATTGATCTGCAGGGCCGGGTCGCCGTCGACTTCGACAATTTCATACACCCCGGCCGGGCAGTAACGCTGCTCCGGTGCGTCGTACTTCTCCAGGTTCAGCTTGATGGGCACGCTGGCGTCGCGCAAACGCAGGTGCGCGGGTTGATTGTCTTCGTGATAAGTGCCTGACAGGTACACCGAGGACGAACGATCGAAGCTGACGACGCCGTCGGGTTTGGGGTAATCGATGGGCGGGTAATCGTTCTTGTTGCCGATCTGCTCGTGATCGGCATGATGGCCCATGGTCCAGGGCGCCTTGCCACGAAAAATATAGGTGTCCAGCGCCGCGTTGAACAATCCCCACCACAGGCCTTTCTGGAAAGCCGGCCGTATGTTGCGCACCTTGTACAGCTCCTGCCACAGCCAGGATTGCTTTAATTTTTGCGGGTACGCGGTCGCCTCGAGTGCAGCGCCCGGATTTTCCTCGTCGTATTCAACCGGTAACAGTTCAAACACGGCCTCCGCGGCCAGCATCGCCGATTTCATCGAGGTATGGGTACCCTTGATTTTGGGCACGTTCAGAAAACCCGCGGTATCGCCGACCAATAGCCCACCGGGAAAGGTCAGTTTCGGAATCGACTGCAAGCCGCCCTCGGAGATTGCGCGTGCGCCGTAGGAGACACGGGTTCCGCCTTCGAAGATCGGGCGAATGTCCGGATGGTTCTTGAAGCGCTGAAACTCGTCAAACGGGCTCAGGTGCGGATTGCGATAATCGAGCCCGATAACAAAGCCAACCGCAACCTGGTTGTTCTCATTGTGATACAGAAATGAACCGCCGTAGGTATCAGACTTGAGCGGCCAGCCGATCGTATGCAGGGTCGCGCCCTCGTCATGCACCTCGGGTTTGACCTCCCAGATTTCCTTGATGCCGATGCCGTAAGTTTGTGGCTCAACCCCGTCCCGCAGATTGAACTTCTGCATCAGCTCGCCGGTCAGCGAGCCGCGACAACCCTCGGCAAAAATCGTCTGGCGACCGATCAATTCGACCCCGGGCTCATAATTATCGGTTGGTTCGCCATCCTTGCCGATGCCCATATCCCCGGTTGCAACCCCGCGCACTGCACCATTGTCATCGTAAAGCACTTCGGCCGCAGCGAACCCCGGGAATATCTCGACGCCGAGTTCCTCAGCCTGCTCGGCGAGCCAGCGGCAAAGATTACCGAGGCTGATAATATAGTTGCCTTCGTTATGCATCTGTGGCGGCGTCGGCATCGAAATCGAACCCGAAGCGGTCAGGTACTTGAACTGGTCGGACTTGACCGGCACCTTCAAAGGCGCCCCTTTTTCTTTCCAGTCGGGGATTAACTCGGTCAGCGTGCGCGGTTCGACCACCGCGCCGGACAGGATATGCGCCCCGACTTCGGCGCCTTTTTCAAGGACACAGATGGTCAGTTCGCGCTCCTGTTGCTGCGCCAGCTGCGCGAGGCGAATACCCATGGTCAAACCCGACGGCCCGGCACCGACGATGACCACGTCAAAATTCATAGCTTCTCTTTCCACGGTTATCCCCGGTTCGTCTCGAAAGGCTGGCGAATTATAAGTTACGCGACAGCTTTAGCCTATATCCGACCCGCACAATATACCCGGTACCCAGGCTGTTCTTATTGAGAAACGACATCGGCATACGTTGTCACAGAGCGCCTTCTGAACCGTCCGAGACTGTCGAAACAGCACCGGTCAAAGGACACGGGCGCAGCTTGTCAGAGTTTATCCGGGGTCTTGAAGGTGATCACGAGCACATCGCGAAACGCCTCCAGCGCCGGATCGATCTGGGTGATCGGGGTTACGCCGTGGTAAACCTGGCGATCGTTTACCAGCACCATGTCAAAAGGATCGCGTAACATGAACTCCCCGACCAGGTTGTTATCGAGGTCGAAAATCGTGGTTGCGCCACTATCGATATTCACGCGCTTGATCATGACCACGATGACGAAATCGACCCCATCCCGGTGCACACCTTCGGGGGTCGGTTTGCCCAGGCGTCCATCGCGCGCCTCGATGCGGAACTGGTGCAGTTCGATATGCCACGGGTGGAGTCCCGAAATCTGGCTGAACACCTGGTTACCGAATTCAAGCAGCGCTGCAAGCGTTTGACTCTGGTGCAGATCGTCCAGGATCGGCGCGAAGTAACGCGCCACCCCGCCGTTCAGGGGATTGTAATCAACGGTTTGATAATGCGGCTGATCCGGCATCAATTGTGCCCGATCACCGGCCTTCAGCGTGGCGTAGGTTGCGTGGCGTCGTTTGCGATACTTGCCGCCATCAGCCATATACTGATCCTCCTCGAGCCGATTCCAGCTATCGAGAAAGACCTGGTCGTCACCGATCGAGGTTCCCGCGATCGACGACAGCAGATCGATTGCCCGTTCGGATTCAATGAACAAAAAGTTATCGGCGACGAGACGCGCAGCGACATCGCTGATCAGCATGCTGATGTCAGCTTATTTCTCCGCGACATTACCCAGCGCGACATCAATTGCAGTCACGATTTCATCGATATCATCACGCGTACAAATCAGCGCCGGGCTCAGGCACAGCGTGTTGTTGTAGCGGGGCAGACTACGATTGGTGCGACCAATCATGACGCCCTGCTTGAGACAGTCTGCGACCACGGCGGCCGCGACCGACTCGTCGACCGGTTCACGCGACTTGCGGTCCGCGACAAGCTCGGCACCCACAAAAAG
>CALZHS010000366.1 GCA_945787265.1 uncultured Gammaproteobacteria bacterium
GACCGTCGAGAAGACGGTGCGAAAGATCATCCAGCGCCCGATCTGCTGCTGATAAACTAATTGAAGCGTTTTTGATAAGCGCTTGATTCTTCGAATTTATTACAATTTCGAAAATAGGGTTGTTATACCGCCAATTCGAGCTAAAATCGTCCTAGATTCCTCAACAAACCAGCTATACTTTAGCTACTCGTCGAGGAAATAACTCCGCCAATAGAAAAATTTCGCTTATGGCCGCAACCAACATGAATCTGACCGGGATCGCGCGCAAGCTGGTGATGGATAATCACCTCGATGAAGCGGCCGCTATCGAGGCGGTTGAAAACGCGAACAAGGAAAGTATTCAACTCGGCAGCTACCTGGTGCAGAAGAATATCGTGCCGTCGAACGTGGTGGCGATGATTTCATCGCAGGAATTTGGCCTGCCCGTGTTCGATCTGTCGGTCATGGATACCGAGATGGCCGCATTCAACCTGGTTGAAGAAAAGCTGATTGGCAAGCTTAACGCGGTGCCGTTATTCAAGCGTGGCAACCGCCTGTTTATCGCGATTTCGAGTCCGACCAATACCCAGGCGCTCGATGAATTCAAATTTGCAACCGGACTCCCCACCGAAGCAGTACTGGTTCAGGAAGACCAGCTCGCGGCATTCATCGAACAAGCGGTCAGCGCCATGGATACCGGGATGGAGGATATGCTTGATGACGATCTTGCCGACCTCGATATCGGCGCTGAGGAAGAGGAACAGCAAGCGGCCAGCGCTGCTGACGCCGAAGATGCCCCGGTTGTTAAATACGTCAACAAGATTCTGCTCGATGCGATTAACAAGGGTGCCTCGGACATACACTTCGAACCCTACGAAAAACGCTACCGCGTGCGTTATCGTATCGATGGAATTCTGTCAGAAGTAGCATCGCCACCGATCAACATTGCTGCCAAGTTAACCGCCCGCGTCAAAGTCATGTCACGCATGGATATCTCTGAACGACGCGTACCGCAGGACGGTCGCATCAAGCTCAAACTGTCGAAGAAGCGCGCCATCGACTTTCGTGTCAATACCTGTCCGACACTGTTCGGGGAAAAAGTGGTACTGCGTATCCTGGATCCATCGAGCGCGCAGCTCGGAATCGATGCGCTGGGATACGAGCCCGAACAGAAAAAGCTTTACATGGATGCGCTGGCAAATCCCTACGGCATGATCCTGGTAACCGGACCAACCGGTAGTGGTAAAACGGTTTCACTATATACGGGTCTCAATATCCTGAACGTTCCCGAAACCAACATATCGACCGCCGAGGATCCCGCGGAAATTAATCTAGAAGGTATCAACCAGGTCAACGTGAACGACAAGGTCGGCCTGACTTTTGCAGAGGCGCTGAAAGCATTTCTGCGCCAGGACCCTGACGTCATCATGGTGGGTGAGATTCGTGACCTCGAAACCGCCAGTATTGCGATCAAGGCCGCACAAACCGGTCACCTGGTACTCTCGACGTTACATACCAACGACGCACCGCAGACACTGACCCGATTAATGAACATGGGCGTGCCCGCCTTTAACATCGCGACCTCGGTCAGCCTGATCATTGCGCAGCGTCTCGGCAGGCGCCTGTGTGGCGATTGCAAAACCTTGGATGATCTGCCCAAGGACGTCCTGGTGAAAGAGGGTTTTACCAAGGAAGACCTCGGTGAAGATTTAAAAATCTACAAGGCCGTGGGTTGCGATAAATGCACGGGCGGTTACAAGGGCCGGGTCGGTATTTACCAGGTCATGGGAATTTCCGAGGAAATGGGGCGACTGATCATGGGTGGCGCCAATTCAATCGACCTCGCCGATCAGGCGAGAAAAGAAGGCATCGACGATCTGCGTCGATCTGCACTCAAGAAGGTGAAACAAGGCCTTATAAGCCTTGAAGAAGCAAACCGGGTAACAAAGGACTAAACAATGGCAGCAAAAGCAGCAACGGCTGAAAAAGTCGAATTTACGTACGAGGGAACCAACCGTGGCGGTTCCAAGGTAAAAGGCGAGATATTCGCGCTCAGCGATACCCTCGCCAAAAATGAACTACGTAAACAGGGTATCAACCCGCTCAAGGTCAAGAAGAAGCCGAAGCCGTTATTCGGTGGTGCCGCAAAGCCCGAGCCTGCTGATATCGCTATCTTTGCCCGCCAGATTGCAACCATGATGCAGGCCGGTGTGCCGTTGGTACAGTCTTTCGAAATTATCGGGCAAGGCAATGATAAGCAAACGATGCAAAAACTCATCCTTGAAATCAAATCCGAAGTGGAAGGCGGTGTATCTTTGGCCGAGGCACTGTCCAAGCATCCGCTATATTTCGATCAACTCTTTATCAACCTGGTCAATGCCGGTGAGCAATCGGGTGCGCTGGAAACCATGCTCGACAAGCTGGCGACCTACAAGGAGAAAGTCGAGGCGCTGAAGGCCAAGGTTAAAAAGGCGCTGTTTTATCCCATTGCGGTGCTGATAGTCGCATTTATCGTAACCGTAATTCTGCTGGTATTCGTAGTACCGCAATTTGAAGACCTGTTTACCTCTTTTGGCGCTGATTTACCGGCGCTGACCCAATTCGTTATTAACTTATCCGAGTTCATGCAGCAATGGTGGTGGGTCATCGCGGGCAGCATCGCGGGTGGCGTCTACCTGTTACTCAGAATCAAGAAAACATCCCCCAAGATGCAGGAAGCTTTCGATCGATTCGCGTTAAAGGCGCCGGTAATCGGAGAAATCACTACCAAGTCAGCCATTGCCAGGTTTTCACGCACGCTCGAAACCATGTCCGCCGCGGGCGTACCTTTGGTCGAAGCGATGGATTCAGTAGCAGGTGCAACTGGTAATATCATCTACCATAATGCCAGCCTGAAGATTAAGGATGAAGTTTCACAA
>CALZHS010000367.1 GCA_945787265.1 uncultured Gammaproteobacteria bacterium
ACCCAAAGATACATATTCTGGGTCAGAACCGGCCGATAGTGAGCCCGAACGGTGAGCGCGAGGTTGTCCGTCTCGACTCTGGACTCTAAGTGTTCGGCCGAGTCCGGTTCGTGAGTCGCAAACATTTCGCCGTCTTCGGTTAGCAGGCTGAATTCTACTGGTAAATGACCCTCCTCCTCGGGATGCAAAAAATTGGCCAGTTCATCCCAGTTGAGAACGATAGCGAACATGCCGCTGACCTGTTCGAATCTATCCGCGGCGTTTGCCTCTATCGAGCGACCGAAATAGGTTGGTTTCAACAGAACCAGGTGACGGGATTTTCCTAATTCCGGCGGCGCGGTAATCAGCTGGCTAGCGTTTTCACCTGCCGCCTTGTAAAAGCTATGCTCCACCTCGTCGTTTGCAAGCCAGTCCATACCCATCAGGTTCGCCGAGGAAGGCGTCAAAGGTTCCAGGAAACTGGTGACCAGGTAATAGTCGGGATCTTTCGGCCAACTGTTTTTTCGCGCGGGGCTTTTTATCGAAAACTGGCTGAAACCGGATTCATGCATTTCGTCGATGAACAGCTGTTTCTCGTCCCGGGTTATGTAGGTCAGGTATTGCAGAGAATCGATAAACCGATACTCCTGCAGTATTTCCTCGCTGAACGGCGTGAACAACGCGGCGTCCATTTCGTCGCTAGCCTGATACAGGCCCACCAGCGCATCCATCGAGGCCTGGGCGACCGCCAGGCGCTGGGCTATTAACTGCAGTGTAGTCTCAGCCTCCACCTGGTAACGCTCGCGCTGCTGGCTTGTTTGCAGGCTGAATGCAAGCCAGCAAACCAGCGCAACCATAACTATTCCCAAAACCACGAACAGCAGGCGCGGATTTGCCTCCAGGATTTTCAACTCGGGTGACTCCGGATTCCGCTCAGTTAACTTTTTTTGCCTTGCGCAGAAACTTGCGTGGAAGTTTTACCCGGGTCGATTCGAGGTGAGCCGCGTTAAGCCATAGGTCCCAGTCCCGGTTGGCGACGATGGGTATCTCGCGTGGTGATTTACCTTTCAGGATTTCGATTGCGGTCTGGGCCGCCCATTCGCCGTGCTCCTGGGGAATCTTGGTGAAGCCGATGGTACTGAAGGGCATCATCCAGTCATGGCTGGTGACAGTCAGTTTCTTCGCATGCTCGACCGCGAAGGTAGCCAGCTCGGTTTTGTTCCAGTCGCTGATGCCCGAGTAACTGCCCATGACGATAAAATCCGCATCCTGCGCCGCGCGGTACTGGGCCTTCCATTCGCTGGCGTCGGATACCAGAATGCCTTCCAGCTCGATTCCGAATTTCTTCGAGGCCCCGGCGACGCGATCCAGGTTCTTCTTTTCAGTCAGGGTATCGGCGCCCAGATAGATCGCTTTTTTCGCACCCCCGGAGTACTTGATCGCATGAGTCAGCATTGCCTCGAGCGGCGCTACCTCGATAATGCCGGTGACGTTGCTATAGGGAAAGCCGTACTCTTTTACGGTCCAGTTGACGCCGCTGAAGACGAATGGCGTGTCGGCATCGCGGTAGTATTGCTTGACCACGTACTTGGCCGCGTTGTCGTCGGAGACAATGACAACGTCAGGTTGCCAACTTTCGATTTCGCGCTTGACCGCGACCGCCGCCGACTGCTTGAACTCGGCGCTCTTGTTGCGCTTGGTGTCCATATCGATCTGCCGAATTTCGCAGTGGCCGGTAAGCACCTTGCGCAATCCCTGTTCCACGCCATCGGACCAGGCATAACCCCGGTGATAGGAAGATACGTAAAGGCATTTACTGGCGCCGGAACTTGCCGTTGTTGGCACAACCAGAGTCGATAAAAACAGGCTTGTTGCGGTGATCAGGATTTTATACTTGTGATTCATGATTACTACCTCTTGAACTGCGTAAGGGTCGGAGTACGCCCGTCGAGACGACCGAAGTTCCGAATTGTGCGATTAAACTTAGTTATGTTCAGGTCATAAGTCGGCAGGTCGACGGTTTTCTTAAGCGCTACTGCGACCGGAAATCCGACCGAATACAGGTTCGGTACGATGCTTTTTAGCGACCTCGCTACCTGACCCAAGAGTTATAATTCACCCGCCCGTCAAATTGCGCAAAAACTAATAAAATTAACGAAGGAGAAAAGACAATCATGAATACACCAGTGTCTGTTATTAACGGTGGTTTCAACTGATCGACGCAACACTTTTTCTTTAGCTCAAAAGATGGTGTGTGGAAAATGGTCCTTAGATAACGAATATATTACAGCGCTGAACAGAAAGCGGAGATGTGGGATAGCTTACGAGAAAGCCGACACTCAAAATCGATACATCAGCGGTGATTTGCGACCCAGCTAAGATCTCCCCGTCATGCTGGCCCACGAGCCGGCATCCATTCCAAGGCTGTCGTCAAAGTAAACCCGGGCTATGCCCGGCCAAATCTGATGAAGACCTGTTTATGGATTCCGCGGTCCGACGAATCGGCTTTCGCCGGAATGACGGGAAGTGGCCGAAGCACGACCCCCGGGATAATTATCCGGCGGCCCGCTCTCGGGCATTGGGAGTTGCGAGGTGAGGAGAGACACACTCGCATACGACCCGGTACCGCCATCCTTGCCTTCTACATCCCTAATGGCTTTGTGAAATATGTCGCTGTCACTGGTCGGTGCTTGATATAACCTTGCCATCCCATGTTTCCGGCAATCTTACAGACCGATTTAGTTTCCATCGTCTCCATCCAGGTAGGCCTTTGGCTATTTGGCACGTTGCTCATTTATTTCTTCTTCCGCTACTCCCAGCATGGAACAGTAACAAGCGAACATAACCCCATGGACTTATTGCTGGCTGCATTCTCGGCGGAGCCATACGACACCCTGTCCGGTTCAGATTATTC
>CALZHS010000368.1 GCA_945787265.1 uncultured Gammaproteobacteria bacterium
CGAATGGGAGCGTAAAGAAGTTGCACCGGTGCTGGAAAATCTTTACCACGACATCTGGGTCTATGGCCTGAAAGAAATGGGTAGTCCCATTGATGGGCTGGGTATGTCCCCCGCGATCGAAAACAAGGTATCCTTTACCGGGTACCTGGGACGCGAAATTCCAAGTGATCGTAACTGGATTGCGCCCACTAACCACGATGAACCCTTCATCCTGGTAACCGCTGGCGGTGGCGGTGACGGCGTCGACCTGGTTGACTGGGTCATCCGTGCCTACGAGTCTGGCGGGGAGCAACCGCATCGCGCGATCATCGTAACCGGGCCATTCATGCCCGCTGCCGAGATACAGGAGTTTCATGATCGCTGCGATGCCTTGCCCAATGTCGAAATCCTTACTTTCGACAGCCATATTGAATTGCTGATGCAAAGAGCAATCGCAATCGTTGCAATGGGTGGCTACAACACTTTTTGCGAAATTCTAACCCTCGATAAACCCGCTCTTATCGTGCCTAGATCGGTACCCAGGCAGGAGCAATTGATTCGCGCGGAGCGGGCGGTAAACCTGGGCCTGGTCAGCATGCTCGATCCCGCTGGTGAACGCGATGCGCTGCAAATGGCGGCTGCGTTGATACGATTGCCGCAGCAATCCCGGCCCTCGTCAGCGAAGATTTCAGGCTTGCTTGCTGGCCACGAAAATATAGCCGGGATAGTGCTTGATTATCTCGAACCCACCGAGCAGAAAACTGTAACAGCCTAGATCCGGAGTCACCGATCAGTCCGCCGTTTCGAGTCATGATCTATGTTCAGCATCTGCTCGGTATCGGGCACTTGCAGCGTTCGCTTAACCTCGCAACCGAACTCGTACGCGAGGATTTCGAGGTGCAGCTGGTATCCGGCGGTCTGCCGCAGCAACTCCCGCTAGCTGAAGCCGTTCAGCTCAGGCAATTACCCCCGGTCTACAGCCCCGACGGCAGTTTCGCGCGCCTGCTGGATGCCAACGGTAACGACATTGACAGCCAATGGCGAGCCAGTCGCAAACAGCAGTTACTCGAATTATTTACATCCTTCGCGCCACAGGCATTGATCACGGAAACTTTCCCGTTTGGGCGGCGCATGATGCGGTTCGAGTTGATACCGCTGCTCGAGGCTGCAAAAAACCACCCCCGGTGTCTCCAGATCATCGCGTCGATAAGGGATATTCTTCAGCCCAAAACAAAACCGGGACGGGACCAGGAAATCTGCGATCTCGTTGATCATTTTTACGATCACGTGCTGGTCCACGGAGATGAAAAGATTGCGCGACTCGCCGATAGCTTTAAGCTCGCGGATCGCATAGACGACAAGATTGCCTATAGCGGCTATATCTGCTCGACTAACCCGGTACTAGCGTCAGCGCAGGACGGTAGCGACGAAGTGCTGGTTTCTGCAGGCGGTAGCGTTACCGGCTCGCAAATTCTGAAAACAGCGATCGAGGCCAGGCCAAAGTGCAGACTAAGGCACTTGCAATGGCGCATCCTGGTAAGCCTTTCGATTCCAGATTCGATGTTTCAGGAATTGCGACTGCTCGCAACTGATGGCATTCACATCGAGCGCAATCGACCCGATTTCAGCGAGCTGGTGAAACACGCCAGGCTTTCGATATCGCAGGCCGGTTATAATACGATTACCGATATACTCAATACAGATACCGCGGCAGTCGTAATCCCCTATGCCGAGGCTGACGAAATCGAACAAACCATGCGCGCACAAAAACTACAGGACATCGGGCGGGTGATCATGCTGCGCCAGGCTGATTTATCCGCGACGGCCCTGGCAGACGCAATCGATCGCAGCAGCACGCTGATGACCTCGTTAGAGGTGAATCTCGAGGGTGCAACCAACAGTGCAAACCTGATTTCGCGCTGGCTGCTTGACGCGGGCAATCAAACTTGAAATCACTATCCCCTGAGGCCTGGCACTGGCTCGGTCGTGAACTCGATACCTGGGCTGATGCGGGATTGAAGGCACAATTCTGGTGGCGAGACGATGACGCAACCGAACCCAGTGGCAGCCTCGACAAACTGCTTGGATTAAGTTACGAATGGAATATTCCGCTGGCACTTGCAGTCATCCCGGGCAGGCTTAATCCGGGACTGGTAGAGTTCCTGGATAATCGTTCACTCGCAAGTGTATTTCAACACGGTTTTGCACATCAAAATCATGCGTCACCCGGTCATCGCAAGCTCGAGCTCGGTGGTACCCGGGGTACCGACCAAACGCTTGCGGATCTGGAACAGGGCTTCCGAATTCTTTGTCAGCATTTCTCCGATCGATTCAATCCCGTGCTGGTACCGCCCTGGAACCGGATTGACGACCGGGTCGTGGCCCGCCTGGGCGACATCGGATTCAGCGGGATTTCCACGATGAAAGCACGCCGCCATGCCTACCCTGCCCCTGGATTACTCCAGGTTAACGCGCACCTCGACCCGGTGAACTGGCGCCACCAGGGTGGATTTCTCGGCGTTTATCCCGCGATCGCGATTTTAATCCAGCACCTGATCGCCAGGCGCAGCGGCTATCGCGACCGAGATGAACCGACCGGCATCCTGACCCATCACCTCGCACAAAACGACGCAGTATGGCGTTTCCTCGAAGACCTGTTCCGATTCCTGTCGGCGCATCCCGCCGTGGCCTGGCTCGATCCCGCCACCATCTGGCCCCCTCCAAAGACAACCAAGGAAAACCCTTTCGACTGACTGGGTGGCCTGCGGCTTCCTGAAAAAGTCTCTATTTTAAAGGGCAAGGCGAAACCCGGGACGCCGGACCGCGACGTCCATGTCTCGGTTCGCCACAGCCGATGTGTCGGACCACCGCGTCCATGTGGCCTGACCCTTTAAA
>CALZHS010000369.1 GCA_945787265.1 uncultured Gammaproteobacteria bacterium
TCGAATGGCATTACTGCACGAAATGCGTCGCAGGTAGCGGGCGACTTATCGTCCTTGAAATCGGCATCGAAGCGGTGCCCTGCTATGGTTATTTGCATGGTGTTCAAGCCTCCATGATTACGGGTCCAGCGTTATCACGATCTTACCATTGGCACGGTTTTCGTCCATCAGGGCATGCGCCTGCTGCAGCTCGGTAAATGCGAAGCGGGGCCCCATCCTGATATTCAGCGCACCCTTTTCGACCAGCTCGATATATTGCTGTAGCTGTGCCTGCGTGATGTCCATAGCGCCACCACTGTAGCTGGTGAGCTTGACGCCCGTCGGGATGGCGTCCATCGGCGCAAACTCGGGTAAAACCCACTCGCCACCGAGAATTCCGGTCATGCACACAATGCCGCCGGGACGGCATGATTGCAGCGAATCGAGCAGGGTGGTGGTACCGATCAGCTCTAGGACGCGGTCAAAACCTGGGCTGTAAAGCTTGCGCGCCTGCAAGCTAATCGAACCCTTGTCTTCGATCACGTGGATTGCCCCGGCAGCGAGGAGTTCATCGGCTTTGGCAAGATTGCGCGTCGTCGCGGTTATTTCGAGCCCGGCTGATTTCGCGATTGCGATACTGGCAAAGCCGATTGACGAAGTTGCACCACGGATCAGGATGTTTTGCGCTCGTCCGATTTCAAGCCCGGTGTAAAGTGAGCCATGAACGGTTTGCAGCATCTCAGGTAGTGCCGCCAACACCGGCAATTCGAGTTCGGTTTGCAACGGGAAAACGATATCCCGCGGAACCAGCACATACTCGGCATAAGAGCCGTCAAAGTCACGTCCCATGCCGCCCATGATTGCGGCCACGGTCTGTCCGCTTTCGAGATCACTATCCATCGCCGCCACCACTTCACCCACGCACTCGATTCCGAGCACCCGTGGAAATGACACCGAGGGAGAATCACCGCGACGGGTAAACCACTCGGAACGATTCAGCCCGAAGGCGCGATTGCGAATCAGTACCCATCCGGGTTTGGCCAACGGGCGTTCCACCTCCATCAATTCAAGCTTTTCGGGACCCCCCGGTTCACTAATAACAAATGCTCGCATCTTGCTCATCGATTTCGCCTCGCTCCTGGCTCAGGCCGGACCGGTGTTACCCAGTGCTAGCGGCAGATAATCATCAGGATAACAGCACCAGCAGCAGGCCAATTGCCGCCGGTACGGCCTGGATCCAGAGGATTCTGCGGCTTACGGTGGCTGCGCCGAATATCCCGGCAACGATAACGCAGGTAAGAAAGAAAGTCTTGATTGCGCTGCTCCCGGTACCAGGCATGAGTCCCCAAAAAAGGCCGGCCGCGAGAAAGCCGTTGTAGAGACCCTGGTTTGCGGCCAGAACCCGGGTTATCGCGGCCCGTTCCGCGGTTTGCCTGAATACGCGCAGGCCCACCGGTTTTTCCCACAGGAACATTTCCAGCGCCAGGAATCCAAGGTGTGATATCGCGACCAGCGCGACCACAATATCGGCCAGATAGCCAATCATGGGCATCGCCATATTCGGTTATAATTTGCGACTATCCTCTCACAGAGACAACGACCTTGTCTGTTTAAATCGGATGAACTACAAGATCCCGATAATTGACCTGGAACCCTGGCTTGCCGGCGACCGTCATCGGCGGCTTGAGCTTTGCCAGCAGCTGCGCGAGGTATGCCACAAGGTCGGCTTTTTCTACGTGATCAATCATGGCATACCACAGCCGGTCAGCGATTCATATCTGGCGCTGATCAAGGACTTCTTCGCGTTGCCCGCGAGCATCAAGGCTGACATCGACAAGCAGCGTTCACCGCAATTTCGTGGCTGGGAACAGCTGGGCTCGGAACTGACCAACAACGAGATCGACTACCGCGAGCAGATCGATATCGGTGTCGAGCGCGATGCCATCGCCGACCCGGATCCTTATTACATGGCACTGGTGGGCCCCAATCAATGGCCTCCCGAGGCTTCGCTACCGGGTTTTCGCAACACCGTCAGCGATTATTTTTCGCGCCTGTCCGGGCTTTCCCGGCAAATTCTGCGCATGATGTCGCTCGCGCTGGGCCTCGACGAACTTCATATAGAACAGGTATTCGGGGAAAATCCCTCGCCTTACCTGAAACTGATTCGTTATCCACAAACCCTCGAAGGCGGCCAGGGAGTCGGGGTACACAAGGATTCGGGATTCCTGACGCTACTGCTGCAGGATGAAAGCCCGGGACTCGAAGCGCAGGCTAATGATGACAGCTGGCACCCGGTGGATCCGGTACCGGGGAGCCTGGTGGTTAACACCGGCGAATTGCTGCAACTGGTAACGCAGAATTACTTTATCGCGACGCCGCATCGTGTCATCAATAAGGCTGGCGGCGAACGCTACTCGTCGGCATTTTTTTACAGCCCGGATCTGAATACGATACTTGAACCACTGCCGTTAGGTTCGGACCTCGTGGACCAGGTCAGAGCCAGCAAGCGTCACCGCAGCGAGGGCCTGATGGCTTCGCGTTCAGAGATGGCTGCCGGCATCGGCGGTATGGCGAGCCGGGTACGCCCCGACGTCTTTGGTGAGAAATACTGGCAGCGCTGGGTGCGCAGTTACCCGGATATCGCACGCAAATTCTACCCCGGGCTGACGGATTAGAACTCCGATACGGATATCGCTGATGATTAATTAGAAATCAAAAACCAGGCCGACCTGGATAGTCGTGGTTTCGTAATCAATGCTGTCGAACTCGCCCGGATCTCCGGCTTCACCATCGAGGTCGATATCGGTAATGCTGCCGTAACGAAGCTCGGATTGCAGGGTCCTGTCTTCGTTCAGGTCATAATTAACCCGGGGAATACCTGATAGCCCATAC
>CALZHS010000370.1 GCA_945787265.1 uncultured Gammaproteobacteria bacterium
GTCTGGGCAGCCCGCGTAATCCCGCAGGCAAACAGGATCGAAGCCGCCAGCAGTGTCCCCAGGATCTTATTCATGGATGATTCCTTTCAGATCAGGTACCCCCGATTTAGGCACATAATCGACCTGAAATCAAAGCGCTAATCGCTAAAAGGATGTTTTTTAACGATCGTTTCCGCCCGATCGGGTCCGGTCGACACGATATCGATCGGCACCTCGCAGAGCTCCTCGATTTTTTCCAGGTAATCGATCGCGGCAGGCGGTAATTCTTGCCACGACTTCAATCCGACCGTCGATGTCTGCCATCCCGGCATTTCGATGTACACCGGCTCGCAGGCCGCAAAGTTTTCGGCTCCGGTCGGTGGAATCGTGACTTCTTCACCCCGGTAGCGATAAGCGACGGCAAGTTTCAGGGTTTCCAGGCCATCCAGCACGTCGAGCTTGGTGATACAAAGGCCTGTCACCGAGTTGATCTGCAGCGAACGCTTCAACGCGACCAGGTCGAGCCAGCCGCAGCGACGCTTGCGGCCCGTGGTGGCGCCGAATTCATGGCCCTTTTCACCCATGTGCTCACCGCTGGCATCATCCAGTTCGGTCGGAAACGGTCCGGCCCCGACGCGCGTCGTGTAAGCCTTGACGATCCCCAGGATGTAGTCCAGGTCTCGCGGGCCAACCCCTGAGCCCGAGGCCGCGCCGCCGGCGGTGGTCGTGGACGAGGTTACATAGGGATAAGTACCGTGATCGATGTCCAGTAAAGCACCCTGGGCACCTTCAAACATGACCGCCGCACCCTGCTCGATTAACTGGTGCAAAATGGTCGTGACGTCACCCACCATAGCGTGCATTTGCTCGGCCTGGGACAACGCCTCGTCAAGCATTTGCTGGTAATCGAGCGGCGTTGCCTTGAAATAATGCTCGAGGGCAAAATTATGGTATTCAAGCACTTCTGCCAAACGCGCCGCAAAGTGCTGCTCGTGCAGCATTTCACCGAGGCGAATTCCGCGTCGCGCAGCCTTGTCTTCGTAACAGGGACCGATGCCGCGCCCGGTCGTACCGATGGCCTTGTTGCCGCGCGCCTTTTCACGCGCCTGGTCCAGCGCGACGTGGTACGGCAAAATCAGCGGGCAAGCCTCGCTGATGACGATGCGGTCGCGGGCAGGAACACCGCTACTCTCGAGATGTGACAGTTCCTTCAGCAACGCCTCCGGGGATAGCACCACGCCATTGCCAATCAGGCATTTGATGTCTTCCCGCAACACCCCCGACGGGATCAGGTGCAGCACGGTTTTTACTCCGTCGATGACCAGCGTGTGACCCGCGTTATGTCCGCCCTGGAAGCGCACCACCGCGCTGGCCTGGTCGGTCAGCAAATCGACAATTTTGCCCTTGCCTTCATCTCCCCACTGGGTACCGATTACAACTACTGTTTTTGCCACGAGCTGTTAAACCTCTTTAATGGTCCAGGTGCCATTTGACTTTGCTGCCTGGCGATTGCATTGCTGATCTGCTGCGCTCGATTTGCCGCACGTCAGATCCACCACGACCCGTTCGCCGGCTGCACGCAATTGCTGTATTAATTCGGCAAGCGCCGCGTCGTCGTCATCGGGCACCAGGATACCGGGTACAAATTGTCCGCTCGCGCCGCAAAGCTGGTAAAGATTCAGTAAATCCGCGCTGAATCCGGTCGCCGGTCGGGCATTGCCAAACACTTCACCGACATCGTCGTAACGACCACCGCGTGCAATTTCGGATCCCTGCCCCGGTAAAAAAGCAGTAAACACCAGCCCGGTGTGATAGCTATAACCGCGCAGTTCCGACAAATCGCAGTTTATCAGGGTATCGGGATACTTCTGCTGCAGTGACTGCACCACTTTATACATATCGTCCAGCGCGGCCAGCAGCGCGTCACCGACGTCGCGGTAAAGCTCGCGCGCCTTTTCGATTACCGATATATCCCCGTTCAGTAACGCCAGCTGGCAAAGTTGCTCGCATAGGCGATCCTCTAGCGGCAGCTCCTGCAGGTATGCCTGTAAATCGGGAATAGACTTGCGCTGCAGCATATCGAACAACCGGTTTTCCTGTTCCCGATCAAGTGGTGTATTTTTGACCAGGTTGCGAAAAATGCCGACATGACCGATGTCGATCGATATATTGTGCAGCCCGACCGCGTGCAGCGTGGCGACCATCAAACTGACAACCTCCAGGTCGGCGCTGATCGAGTCGCTGCCGAAGATTTCGGCGCCGATCTGCAACGGGGTACGGCTCGAGGTCATCGCGTCGCCGACGGCGTGCAACAGGTGGCCGCAATAGCATAACCGGGAAATCCGGTGATGCCGGGCATCATCAGCTAACAGGTGCGCGTCAATGCGGGTTACCTGCGGGGTCATGTCGGAGCGCACACCCATTTGCTTGCCCGAAAGCTGATCGACGAGGGCGAAGGTCCGGGTATCCAGCGAATGGGCCGTCCCGGTCAACAGCGAATCCCGGTATTCGATCATCGCCGGCATGACCAGGTCATATCCCCAGCGGTTGAAAATCTGCAGGACATCGTGGCGCAGCCTCTCGACCTCCGATGCATCCGGGGGCAATGTCTCCTGAACACCATCGGGCAACAACCAGCGTTTATTGGACTTTTCGGTCACGTTTATCCTCGCACCAGGTACAGGAACAAGAGTCCACCGAGCATCAACACCAGGCCAACATTTCTCAGCATTGATTCGGGCATGGCCGCCATTTGCTGCACCATGCTCTTGTAACCCCGTGGACTTACGAACGGTATCAAACCCTCGAGAACCATCACCAACGCAAGCGCGGCCCAAAAATCAGACCAGTTCATATGCCCCTCACGAAAAAC
>CALZHS010000371.1 GCA_945787265.1 uncultured Gammaproteobacteria bacterium
CGCAGTTATTGCAAAGGTGCCCAGCCCGTAAACAAAGCGAACGCATTGGCTGCAGCGAAGCAGCCTTGTGATACCGCGATATAAACCGGAGATTGCTTCGTTTTTGCGCTTCCTGTATGACGGCAAGTAGCTTTTTCAGATTTGGCCTGGATTAAATAGAGTGTTTATAATTCTCCTGCTTAGGAACATACTACTAGCGTCAAAACCATAATTCATAAGAGGAGGGATTCCAAATGAGTAAAACAAGCATCTCCAGGACCTGCCGTCGGCTCGCGATATGCGCGCCCATCATGGCTACGGCACTGATCGGCACCAACCACGTACTTGCCTCTGAATCCATGGCCAACGCCTGCCCGGTGGACGGCTGCGAGGTTAAAATCCTCGACGTAAAACCGGCGGGAGGCGAGCTGGTGCTCACCTTCAAGGCCAATTTCAAGCCCGATGTCTCGAAAAACCATCTGCACGTCTGGTGGGGCGAACAATACGACATCAAGCAGGTTGGCAGAAATGCCAAGGCGTTCGGGGTGGAGAAGGGAAAATGGCACCGGCACGACGATTATCCGAACTACACCACCACCGGCGCCGCATCGACCAGCATTCGTGATGGCGCCGTCACCGTTTGCGTTACCGCGGCAGACCGGAATCACAACATTCTGGATGTCAGTCTTTTTCATTGCGTCGATGCCAGCGATCACCTGTAGTGGTTCGAAGCGTGTATGAAACTGCCAGCCTACGTCGGTCGCTACGAGGTTCGCAATGAAATAGGCCGCGGCGGCTTTGCAGTGGTCGTTCGCGCCTGGGACGAGGAGCTGCAATCCTTCGTTGCAATCAAGATCCTGCACGAGGCGCTGACCGACGACGAGGAACTCATGTCGCGCTTCCTCGACGAGGCGCGTCTGTTGAGACGTATTCGTTCGCCCCACGTCGTCACCGTCCACGATATCGGCCGACTCAACGATGGCTGCCCCTACTTCGTCATGGATTTCGCCGATCGCGGCACACTCGAGCCACGCCTGCGCAAGTACCAGGATTCAACCGCTCCCGACCCACAGGGTATGATGGCACTGGTGGACGCCCTGGCCGCCAGCCTGTCCGACCTGCACGAGGCCGGCGTCGTCCATCGCGACATTAAACCGGCCAATATACTGTTCCAGCTGGTTCGTCGCGGGGTGAGTGCAGACGACGCATCCGCGGCATCGACAATGTCCCAGGTCACCCTGGTCGGCAACGAAGAGCGCATCCTGGTGGGCGATCTCGGCATCGCCAAGGATCTCGCCAGCCGCGGCGGCGACGCGACCGTGGTCGGGGGTACGCCACTCTACCAGGCGCCCGAACAGAGCCTGACCACTGCGGAGATCACGCCGGCTGCCGACATTTACGCCGCCACCGCGATGTTGTGGCACCTGGTCATGGGCCAGCGCCCGCCGCCGGCCGAGTCGCTCGAGCAGGAGTTGATCAAGCTGCCGTCGGCCTGGCATGACGTATTCGAGCGGGGCATGGCCTTCGAGCCGGAGAATCGATTCCCTAATATCGAAGCCTGGCGTTCCGCCATTCACGAAACGCTCGCGGCCGATACGCCGCCGACGCAAAGCCGGTCGGTCACGCAGGCGGCACCCTCCGCGGCCGCCTGCCCCTACAAGGGTCTGGCCGCCTACCAGATCGAGGATGCGCAATTCTTCTTCGGTCGCGAGGTACTGATCGACGATCTGGTGCGGCGCCTGCAAACCCACCAGGTGCTCACCGTTGGCGGGCCATCCGGTAGCGGCAAGTCTTCGCTGGTGCGCGCCGGCCTGATCCCCGCAATCCGGGCCGGCGCCCTGCTGGGCCGCGAGAGCTGGCAGGTCGCCCTGTTTACACCCGGGCGCGACCCGATGGCAGAGCTTTATTTCCAGGTCACCGGCACGCCGTCGAGAGGCGGGCTGACGATTACCTTCGAAGACCTGCTGGAGCGCCCGACAATGGCCCGGCATCTCAGCTGGAAGGACGGCATCGAGCGTCCGCTGGTGTTGTGTATCGATCAGTTCGAGGAGCTTTTTACACTGGCAACGGCAAAGCAGCGAAAAAACTTCATCGCCGCGATCTCGGCGATGACCGACCCGGCCGACAGCAAGGTGCGGGTCGTCATCGCGGTGCGCGCCGATTTCTATGGTCAATGCGCGCAAATTCCCTGGCTGGCGGAACACATTACGCACAACCAGATACTGGTCGGACCGATGACCGATGCGGAGCTTCGCCGCGCCATCGTCGAACCGGCGCGTCGATCCGGTCTGCACGTCGAAAGCAGCCTGGTGGACGCCATCATCGACGAGGCCGGTCACGAAGCGGGTTCGCTGCCGCTGGTGGCCCATGCGCTGGTCGAGACCTGGTCGCGGCGGCGCGATAACGTGCTGGCACTGCAGGGGTTTCACGAGGCGGGGGGCGTGGCCGGCGCGATCAGCCAGACCGCCGAGGCCACCTTCGAACAGCGCTTCGATGACGCCGAGCGAGCCGCGACCCGGCGCCTGTTCCTGCGCCTGGTGACGTCGGGATCGAGCGCATCCGACGCCCGGCGCGTGATCGCCCGCAGCGATATCGAGCAGGATTCCCAGCCCGAGGTCATGGACCGCGTCGTCGCGGGCCTGACCGAGGCAAGGCTGCTGACCGTCGACGATAAAACCGTGCAGATCGCCCACGAGGCGTTACTGCGCACCTGGCCGCGGTTACGCGGCTGGATCGAGGAGTCGCGCGACGATTTGCGCTTGCGCCAGCGCATCAGCCACGCGGCGGTGGAATGGGAAGCCGTCAACCGCGACCCGGACCTGCTCTATCGCGGCACGCCGCTGTTAAACGCGCTCGAATGGGCGGAAAA
>CALZHS010000372.1 GCA_945787265.1 uncultured Gammaproteobacteria bacterium
CGTGTCCGTGGTACTTAAAGCCCGCCAGACCTGCCGCATCGTGAACACTGAAGGTGGGCAGGTGGTAGACACCTGGGCGTTCTGCGTCGACGATGCCGACGAGTACCTGTCGATGGAGCACAGTCGCTCGGCTAACTACACGCTGTTGTTCAAACCGGGTGAGCGCCTGTTCAGTAACCGATTCCGGCCGCTGTTACGGCTGCTCGATGACACCTCGCCGGGTTATCACGACACCCTGCATGCCGCCTGCAGCTCCGGCAGTAACCGCTTCTATAACGCGCCCCGTGAGTACCCGAACTGCCAGGATAACCTGCTGCGACAAATGGCAGATCGAGGCATAAGGCTCGAGCACGTACCCTGTCCCTGGAATGTATTCGAGCATGCGCTGGTTGGGCAGGACTATGCACTCGCGGATGAAGCGTCGGCCGCCGCGCCAGGGGACTATGTCGAACTCGAAGCCCTGGAGGATTTGATCCTGGTCTGTTCCGCCTGTCCCTCGCGAGTGGGCCAGATCAGCGGCGATATGCCGCGTAGCGCGGCCATCGATATTCTCCAGGGCAGTTAGACCGTGTCGACAGGGACAGGCACTTTCAACGTTGATTGCTGACAACCGGGGGCAGCCTGAGGCCACACAATCAGTGAATAAGGTTATTTTCATTGACAGCTTTATTTGAAGCCGGAATCATGCCATTTCGCCGTTTTACCGTGGTTGAGAAAAAACAGGAACATGCCGGGATCATACTGGAATGAAGAAATTGAAACGCTGTCTCGCGACGGGGTCGAGCGCCTGGAATCCGAACGGCTGCCAACACAGATGGCTTATCTGTATGCCAACAGTGAATATTTTCGCGCCCGCTTCGACCAGGCTGGCATAAAACCACAGGCGATCAAAAACCGTAGCGATCTCGCTGCCATCCCCTTTATGGAAAAGCACGAGATCGCGGAATCTCAACAGCAAGGCCAACTGCTTGGCATTAATCAGTGTGCAACGCAGTCGGACATTATCCGTGTCCAGGCAACCGGCGGAACGACAGGTCGCCCGATGCGGGTCGGCTGGACCCGACAGGACCTCACCGATTATTGTGAAGTCGGATCACGTGCGCTCTGGGCCAACGGTTGCCGCCCCGATGACCTGGTGTTTGAGTGTATGAATTACAACCTATACGCCGGCGGCGTTTCCGATCACATGTGTTTCGAGAACCTGGGAGCGGCCACGATTCCCTATGGTGTGGGTAACTCGCTGCGCCTGCTCGAAATGATGCAGGAGATCAAGCAGGACATCTCGATCTGGGCGACGCCTTCCTATGCCATTCGCCTCGCGCAAATGGCGCGGGAAAATAATATGGAACCGCGTGACCTGGGTTTACGTAAGGGATTCTTTTCCGGTGAAGCCGGAATGCAGGTGGCGGGATATCGCGAGAAAATTGAAGACAGCTGGGGGCTAGTCGCTTCCGATATGTATGGTACCGGTGAGCTTGGCATGCACAGTGGTGAATGCAGCCATCGCAACCATTTGCATTATGGCGCGATCGGGGTAGTGCTGACCGAACTGATCGATCCCGAAACCACCGAGCCGGTTGCTTTTGAAGAAGGCGCGATCGGTGAATTCGTCTATACCTCGTTGCGTCGACAGGCCTGCCCGCATCTGCGCATGCGCTCGCGTGATTTGATGCAAGTCTTTGTTGAACCCTGTCCCTGTGGCCGTACCGGTTTCCGCTTCAAGACACTGGGCCGGTCTGATGACATGTTTATCGTCAAAGGGGTCAATGTTTTTCCACTGGCGGTGCAGGCCACTTTAGCTGGCCTGAGGCCGAGGCTTACCGGTGAATTTCAGATTATCCTGCATCGCCCACCGCCGATTGACTATGCACCCAGGGTTCTGGTCGAAGTCTCCAGCGACTTTCCACAGAACCAATACGAACGACTCGTGGCAGACACCATGAACGCTATTTCAAATGACCTGAACGTATCAGTCAGCATTGAACTGGTGGAAGAGGGTTCAATTTCAACCGAGAAAAAATCGCAACGCCTGATTCGCGATTACTAAGGGTGCATACTAAGGGCGATTATTGAAGGAGAGTTTCGTGAACGACACTGTTATAACCACCCGAAAAAAAGGTATCGCGGAAATTGTGTTGTCGCGCCCCGAACGCCTGAACGCGATCAACGATGACCTGCTGGCAGCACTCGGCGATGCACTCAGGTCGGCTAATGCCGATAGTGATGTTGGCGTCATAATATTGCGCGGCGCAGGTAAGGCTTTCTGCGCCGGAGACGATTTGAAAGATGCTGCCAACCGGCAGGACATGAATGAGACCGAGATTCGGCAATATCTCGAAGACATACAGGAGATAACCCGCCTGATTATGCTGAACGAAAAAGTGGTGATTGGCGCTATTCACGGCTGGGCTGCAGGGGGTGGTTTCGAGTGGCTGCTGAACTGTGATTTCACCATCATGTCGGAAAACACCCGCTGCTTCTTCCCGGAAGTGGGCTTGGGAATTTTCGTGACGGGTGGAATCTCGTCCATTTTACCCAGGCTAGTCGGTATGCAAAAAGCCAGGGAGCTAATTCTTCTGGGCGAAAAAATCGACGCCAGCACGGCACTTAAACTCGGCATCGCCTGGAAAGTGGTGGCCGACGAACAGCTGGTCGATGAGGCTTATGCACTTGCGGAAAAACTGCTGGGCCAACCACACGCGGCACGCGGACGCGCAAAGAAGGCGCTGAATTTAGCATCCACACTGCCGTTGGCAGAGGCGATGAAACTCGAAACAACGGTCACAACACAAGGCATGCTCGATCCTGAAGCGGCAGCACGCGCCAGGGCAGCTCTA
>CALZHS010000373.1 GCA_945787265.1 uncultured Gammaproteobacteria bacterium
AATCTCGGCCTCTTCCTCGGGCGGCAAATCGTAGAGATCCTTGTCCATCGCTTCACCCGGGTGAATCTGGTTCTTGATGCCATCCATTCCTGCCATCATCAGTGAGGCAAACGCGAGATAAGGATTGGCGGTTGAATCCGGGAAGCGCACTTCGATGCGCCGTGCTTTCGGATTACTGACGTATGGGATACGAATCGACGCGGAGCGGTTGCGCGCGGAGTAGGCGAGCATGACCGGAGCTTCGAAACCCGGTACCAGTCGCTTATAGCTGTTGGTAGCACCATTGGCAAAAGCATTGATAGCGCGTGCGTGCTTGATAATCCCGCCGATGTAGTACAAAGCGGTATCCGATAAACCGCCATAACCTTCGCCGGCGAACAGGTTAACCCCGTCCTTGACCAGGGACATGTGCACGTGCATACCGTTACCATTGTCACCGACCAGTGGCTTCGGCATGAAGGTTGCGGTCTTGCCGTAGCTGTGGGCGACGTTGTGGACACAGTATTTCAGCACCTGGACTTCGTCGGCTTTACGCACCAGGGTATTGAATTCCACCCCGATTTCACACTGTCCCGCGGTCGCGACCTCGTGGTGGTGAACCTCGACCTTGAGGCCCATTTCTTCCATCGCCAGGCACATTGCCGAGCGAATATCGTGTAACGAGTCCACCGGTGGCACCGGGAAGTAGCCCCCCTTGACGCCGGGACGGTGTCCGATGTTGCCATCTTCGTACATTTTAATCGAGCTCCAGGCTGCTTCTTCGGATTCGATCTGGTAAGAGCAATGACCCATTTCGGTCGACCACTTGACGTCGTCGAAAACGAAAAACTCGTTTTCTGGACCGAAGTAAGCAGCGTCGGCGATTCCGGATGCCTTCAGGTAAGCCTCGGCACGTTCGGCAATCGAGCGAGGATCGCGTTCGTAGCCTTCACCGGTGGCGGGCTCGACCACGTTGCAGGTAATGTTGATCGTGGGTTCGTCGGTAAATGGATCCAGCACCGCGGTTTCCGGGTCGGGCATCAGAATCATGTCGGATTCGTTAATGCCTTTCCAGCCGGCCACCGATGAGCCATCGAACATTTTGCCTTCGGTAAAGGTATCTTCCCCGAGGGTACTTGCCGGGACCGAGACGTGCTGCTCCTTTCCCTTGGTATCGGTAAAGCGGAAATCGACGAATTTCACGCCGTATTCGTTAATCTTGCTCAACACATCAGATGCAGACATGACTTAATTCTCCAAAATCGGGGGTCAAAAACAGGGCAGATTGTACCGATTAATGCCTCGATGCCAACTTATCGTGCAAAAATCCAGATTCGGAGGTAAATCGACAAATATATGCACCAATAAAGTGCAAAATCAAGCAATGTAGTAGATATTCACCTTGCCCACGTAGTCGAGGCTGGCGGCTGCATCCTGCAATTTACCGATATTGGCCGCTTGCCCGGGGGTGCACATCGATACCGGCAACACCAGGTCGACCTCGATGAGCTCATCCAGGTAGTGCAGCTTGGTCTGGATGATTTGCGTGCGTTCGGGCATTTTATCCCAGGCATGCTCGAGATCCTTTTCGATGGTGTCACGTTCGGGTAGTTTCGCGAGCACTGAATCCTTGACTGCATCGTCCAGCGGGTCGATGTGGATCTGCACGTCGATAATCTTGGGAAACTGCTTTTTCACGAGATGTTCTATGTTGTGTGCGATGAAGTGGGCCTCGGAAACGGTCAGATCTGAATCGACCTCGATATGGGCGTCAATGTATCCCAAACCGCCCATCGAGCGGGTGCGCAGGTTATGGATTCCAATGACGCTCGCATTAGCCAGCATCGCCTGGCGCACATCCTCAACCAGGTCGAAATTGAGTCCCGTATCGATCAGCTCATACAGCGCTTTTTGCCCGAGACGGAATCCCATGAACGCAATCATCACGGCAACTACGATCGCGGCCACTGCGTCCATGTACGGAACGCCCAGCAACTGTGACGATATACCGATCACGACGACGATCGACGAGAGTGCATCGGAGCGGTGATGCCAGGCGTTGGATTCGAGCAGGGCAGAATGCGTTTTGCGTGCCGCCCGCAGCGTGTAATGGTAAAGGCCTTCTTTTGCGACGACGGCAAGCAGCGCAAAAACAACGGTTATGGCCTCGGGATTTTCGGTTATCGGCGCAAGTATAGTTTCTACACCGCGCAGGCCAATGCCGACCCCGACCATGACAAGAATGCCGCCCAGCAGCAGCGATGCCAGGGTTTCGATACGACCGTGCCCGTAGGGATGGTCCTCGTCCGCCTCCTTGGCGGCGCGCCTGGAGGCGTAGAGCACGATAAAGTCGGTACTCAGATCGGAGAGCGTATGAAATCCGTCGGCGAGCAGCGCCTGTGACTTGCCGAGGAGACCGAAGCTGATTTGCAGCGCGGCAAGACCGCAGTTGACTGCCGCTCCGGTGAGGGTAACCCGGCGCGTTATTCGCTGGCGCTGTTTAATTTCCATCGAGATCTTTTTGCACCAGAAAAACAAACTCCTGCTCCAGTTGCTCACTTGCAAGCACCCGGTGCCCGTTGATCCGGCACCAGGCCGGAATATCGGTCATGGTACCCGGATCGGTGCAGGTAATCCTGACCTTAGTGCCGCTGGCCTGTTTCTCGACGCAATCCTGCAAACGAATAACGGGCATCGGGCAAAGCAGACGGCGTGCGTCGAGCTCGACCACGGGGCTCATACGATGACCCAGTCCGGATCGATCTGAGCCGCGGGTAGCGGCTTGACGTGAATGCTGCGCGATTCCCGTTCACGGTCGCTGAAACGCAACTCGACCGAATCCGCTTCGCGTCCCT
>CALZHS010000374.1 GCA_945787265.1 uncultured Gammaproteobacteria bacterium
TTTGGCATTGTCTACGAGGAGCTCTACAAGGACGATGTCAAAATTCGCAACGGGCGCATACTATCCGCTGAATTTATCAATAACGGCAAGTATTACCGCGCGGTCTACTACACGGACCCAACCGGCGAAAGTGATTATTTCAGCCCCGATGGTAAAAGCATGCGCAAGGCTTTTCTGCGCAGCCCGGTCGATTTTCGCCGTATCAGCTCACGCTTCAGCAACAAGCGCTGGCACCCGGTTCTGTCCAAATGGCGTTCGCACAAGGGTGTCGATTACGTGGCCAAGCGCGGCACCCCGGTACGTGCTTCGGGGGATGGCAAGGTCATCTTCGCCGGTAGAAAGGGTGGCTACGGCCGCCTGGTGGTAATACGTCATGGGGGCCGCTATACAACGGCTTATGGACATCTAAACGGTTACGCACGAGGCATTCGCAGCGGTAAAAAGGTCAAGCAGGGCCAAATCATCGGCTATGTAGGTAGCTCGGGATTAGCGACAGGGCCACATCTGCACTACGAGTTTCGTGTCAACGGAGCGCATCGTAACCCGCTTACGGTGAAACTGCCAGAAGCCAAGCCAGTGCATCAAACCTACCTCCCTCACTTCAAAGAGAATACCCAGTCTTACCTGTCAATGTTGCGTTTAATGGATCGCACCTTGGCCGACAATTCGCAGTGAACCCCTCCGCCAGTAGCGAGATTTATGCCGGCCTGATGTCCGGCACCAGTCTCGATGGCATCGATATCGCTATCCTGGATTTCAGCGAATACCCACCGCGACTGCTGCATGCTGAAACCGCCCCCTACTCGGACGGCGTTCGTCAACGTTTGCGCGACTTGTGTCAATCACCGACAACCACGCTCGACGATTTATACACCCTGGACGCTGAGCTTGGCGAAATGTATGCGCAATTCGTGAACCATGCGCTGAAATCTGCCGACATCGATCGCGCCACGGTAAAGGCGTTGGGTTGCCATGGACAAACGATACGCCATAGCCCGGATTCGCCGGTGCCTTTTACGGTTCAGATCGGGGACCCCAATCGAATCGCAACGCTCACCGGCATAACCACCGTTGCAGATTTCAGGCGCATGGATATCGCCCTGGGCGGCCAGGGGGCACCGCTGGCACCGGCCTTTCATCGATTCCTGTTTCGATCTGATGAAGAAGATCGTGCGCTGGTAAACATCGGCGGTATCGCCAACCTCACCCTGCTGCCGGCCAATCCTGAGCAGGCGGTGATCGGATTCGATACCGGGCCCGGCAACACTTTACTCGATTACTGGAACGGCACTCACCGGGACTCTGCCTACGACGACGCCGGAACCTGGGCAAGCAGTGGACAGGTGATCGAAACTCTGCTCGAGCAAATGATATCGGCGGAAGATTATTTTAATCTCGAACCACCGAAGTCGACCGGCACCGAGTATTTTGGCCCCAGCTGGCTATCACAATTTGTGGATAATTTATCCGATGCAACGGACGTCCAGGCGACTCTGGTCGAACTAACCGCACTGACAATCGCCAACGCCATATCTCAATTACCGCAACCTCCACAAAGTCTATTCGTCTGCGGTGGTGGCGCGCACAACAAGTACCTGCTCGATCGCCTCGCAGCCAATACCCCGGACTGCAAACTGGCAACCACCGAAGCCCTGGGCATGCATCCGGATTTTGTCGAAGCATCGGCTTTTGCGTGGCTGGCACGCGCGCGCATCGAGCTGCAGGTCGGCAATATTCCCGGAGTCACGCACGCCGAACGTGCCGCGATTCTCGGCGGTGTTTTCCTGGCAGGCTGAGTCCAGCGCCGTTTTTATGTGACATTTTTTACATATCAGCGAAACCCAGGCTATAACTGCATGTCAAAAATAGGCATGAAATGGTATAATTTTGGTTTATTTTCGACGAGAGTATCGATGGGCGTCACACGGAATGTTTTCGCAATTGCAGCCTCGATATGGCTGACAATCGGCACCGCCCATGCCGACTTCGTTGGCTATAATATCGGCTCAAGCCAATGGGCACCGGCCCAGCAGAATACTCAAAGCTATTCCGATTCCGATCGTATCGACCTGGTTGACGACCTCGCGCTGGAAAACTCTGAACAGTCCTCGATGTTGCTCATTCTCGAGCATCCGATTAAAACACTACCCAATTTCAGATACCGGGGTTACGAACTTGATTCAACCGACGAAGGCAGCTTACCTTCGGATTTACGCCTGAACGGCAAATTCCTGAACAACGGCAGCGGCAGCGCTTCCGCGGTAAATCTTTCCCAGGACGACGTTGTTTTCTACTACCAGTTGCCCGGCAAGCGCATGAGCCTCGACCTCGGTGTCGATTTGAAAAGCTTTGACGGCGAGATACTGGTCGATGGCGCCGAAGGCACCCGCATATCCATCGATGAGACCATTCCGCTGCTGTACCTGTCCGCGCGTTACGATCTGCCTAACAGCGGCTTTTACCTGGGTGCAAACATCAATGCCAATATCATCGACCTGGGCTTAAGCGAAAGCAGCGCCCAGGATTCGACCATCATGCTCGGATATGACTCCGGCAGCGGTGTTGGCGTCGAAGGTGGCTTCAAGTACTTTTCACTCGACCTCAATGACGTCGACCAGGCCGATGCCGAACTCGAGTACGACGGCATCTACCTGAACGGTTACTTCAACTTTTAATCCCCCCGCTGAAATTCAGCAAAACTTCAGTTTTTAATCAGGGTTCTTTCAGGCTCTCTGCCTAGCATTGTTCATCACAGGATGTCCTGTGATGACTGCACACAAGCAGAGGAGAAACTGAAATGAAATTCAAGAAACTACCAATAGTTTTCG
>CALZHS010000375.1 GCA_945787265.1 uncultured Gammaproteobacteria bacterium
GTCGAGCATCGCCAAATGATTGTCGAGCAGGAAGAATCGGTGGAAACCAGTAGCGAAATTCGCGAGCGCGTCGGCGCAGCCCGCGACCTTCAAATGGCACGCCAGGGATGTATCAATGCCCACCTCGGTAACCACGAACTCGCCAGAGTATGTGATCTCGATCGTAAGCACGAATCAATCCTGATCGCCGCTATCGATAAACTGCACTTGAGTACCCGGGGTTATCACAAGCTCCTGAAGCTGACACGGACCATCGCCGACCTGGCCGCTACAGAACAGATTTGCGAAACACATATCGCCGAGGCGATTTCCTATCGCAGGCACGATAAGCGCCACCCATAAAAAAAGCGGAGACCCCCTCCGCTTTTTTCAGTCATTCATATACATCGCACCGCTAGCGGTTAGCTGGCAGTTTTTAGTTTTTTCAAGATCCCCGCTTGCGCGGCGCTCCGACGTATCGGGATGACATCGCCGGGGGCGATGTCAGTTTGATTCCGCCAGGATATACTCGACAGCGGCACGGATCTGGTCATCGCTGAACTGCGACCCGCCGCGCGGAGGCATCGCTCCGATTCCGTTAATCGCCGAGGAAACCAGTGCATCGAGCCCCTTGCCGAGGCGGGTAGTCCATGCCGCCGCGTCGCCAATTTTGGGGGCACCCGCGGCACCGGTTGAATGGCATGCCAGGCAAGCACTCTGGTAGAGTTGATCGGGCGATTTATCGGCCGTATCCCCCGCCGCCGACGCAACGGTCATACTCGAACGCATCTTGTCGAGCGAAACAACCGGCTGCAGGCGCATTGTAATGTCTTCCATGGTATCTACCGGTTCGGCTACCATTTCGTCATCGCCATGTTGCCCAATCACGACCTCTCCGAGAAAAATTGCGAGCAGCAACAAACCGCCGAGCACGGTTATATTACGTGGCGAAAAAGTTTCGTCTTGAGCTTCACTCACGGATTTTCTCCAGGAAATGGACGGGTTCAGAAACGCTGGGCATTATCGTCGAAAAGCAGGCAATTCGCAAAAATTATTTGGCGATCCTGTCTAAACCCCGCCCCGATGGTTTACAATCACGGCCCAGCCCACAGGGCTTGCAGGAAATACGATGCGCTCGTAGCTCAGATGGATAGAGTGTTGGCCTCCGAAGCCAAAGGTCGTGGGTTCGATTCCCGCCGAGCGCGCCATTTCTGCGCTGTGTTTTATGGCTAAAAATCCGATTTATAATTTCCGCAACGGATGAGATTTCAGCAACCATTGGCAGGTTTTTGCCTGCAGGCCGTCACGAGCGAAGCATAGCGGCGTCGAAATTTCAGATCGGAAGCGCAGTTTAGTAATCCTAAATGAGCATTTCGATCTGAAATTTCGACGCCGCTATGCAAGCGCAGTAGGCCTGCAGGCAAAAAAAACCCACCCTTAAAAAGGGTGGGTCAAATATCAGTCAAAACCTGAGGAGGAGGAGGGGGTTTTAACTTTCTACCAGCAGGGCATTTCTGCCGCACCGGTAATGCTGCAATAATATGGACGAAACTGTTACAATAACAGTTACAGTTTTTCTGAAATCGCTGCAATACAGTTGAGCAATAACATGACAGTTTCCCGTCCCGAAACCTTCAAATACGACCAGGTATCGCGCTATATCACCGAATTGATCGAGAAGGGAGAGCTCAAACCCGGCGATAAAGTGCCGTCGCTGCGCAAGCTTAGCAAGCAGCTCGGGGTCAGTATTGCAACGATAACCCAGTCCTATGTCAACCTCGAGGACCAGGGCGTGTTAACCGCGAAACCGCAGTCCGGATTTTACGTCAACAACCTCGACAACCAGATAAACGATATCGCCAAATCAACCACCACGGGGCGGCAGGCCCGCCGGGTGCGTTTCGGTGAACTATTCGAAGAAGTGTTTCGCAATGCGAACAACCCGCGCATCACGCCTTTTGGCACCTCGAATCCATCGATGGACTTCATGCCGGTCAAGTCGCTGACCCGGGCCACGCGCAGCATCATCAGCCGTTACCCGCAAAAAAGTATGGACTACCTGTTCCCACCCGGGGACCGCAAACTGCGCGAACAGATCGCACAGCAATACGCGCAAACCTACACCCGTATCAGCGCGGACGATGTCATTATCACTTCGGGTGCGACCGAGGCCCTGTCCATCAGCCTGCGTACCGTGGCGAAGCGCGGTGACATCATCGCCGTTGAATCCCCCACTTACTTCGCAGTTCTTCGCATGATAGAGCAAATGGGCATGCTGGCAGTTGAAATAGAAACCGATCCCGTTACCGGTTTGAATCTGGACGCGCTTGAAGAGGCCTTTGATACCATGGACATCAAGGCGGTTATGGCATCACCCAATACCAGCAACCCCCTGGGCTGCCAAATGCCGGAAGAAAAGAAACGCGAGCTGGTTAACCTGATGGCAGAGCGCGATATCCCCTTAATCGAGGACGACGTTTACGGCAGCGTTTATTTCGGTGACAAACCGCCCCGCCCTGCCAAATCCTACGACCTCAACAACATCGTATTGAGCTGTTCGTCCTTTTCCAAAACCCTGGCCCCTGGCCATCGTGTCGGCTGGGTCATTGCGGGTCGCTATTACAAGAAATTTTTACAGTATAAACAGGCCTGGTCGTCGGCCACATCATCGATAAACCAGCTGGCGCTTGCCGAGTTCCTGAGCAGTGGGCAATACGACCGGCACCTGGTACGACTGCGCCTGGCAATGCGTGAACAGGTCGAGCGCGGCCGTTTTATGATTGCCAAGAACTTTCCAGAAGGCACGCGCGTTTCCCACCCTCACGGCGGTAACGTACTCTGGGTAGAA
>CALZHS010000376.1 GCA_945787265.1 uncultured Gammaproteobacteria bacterium
TTATGTTGCTTTCAATCTTGCAGACTGATTTAGTTTCCGCTGTCCCGATCCAGGCAGCCCTCTGGCTATTCGGCACAGCGCTCATTTATTTCTTCTTCCGCTACTCCCAGCATGGAACGGTAACAAGCGAACATAACCCCATAGACTTATTGCTGGCTGCATTCTCGGCGGAGCCAGACGACACCCTGTCCGGTTCAGATTATTCATTCTGGTAATCCTGATATTGCCGGGCGAAGCCGTGCTTGACAGCGATTAAGGCAGAAAAAGGGCAGTTTTGAACAACCGCGCCAAAAGGTAAGAAACGTTGATATAACTATGGTACCGGGGGGGGGACTCGAACCCCCAAGGTGTTACCACCAGCGGATTTTGAATCCGCCGCGTCTACCAGTTCCGCCACCCCGGCAGCGAGCGCGCATTCTAATTCAAAACATATCTAAGTGGTAGCCTAAGCGGTATGATACGCCGTTTTTCGGTACCCTGATCATGCAACTCAGCGACTTCGATTATGATCTTCCCGAACAGCTGATCGCGCAGACACCATTGCGACAACGCGGTGGATCACGCATGCTGTTGGTTGATCCTTCTCGAGCGCAATTGACGGACAAGCGTTTTACCGATCTCCCAACTCTGCTTGAAAGTGGTGACCTTCTGGTATTTAACGATACCCGCGTTATTCCGGCCCGTCTTTTTGGCCAAAAGCCAAGTGGCGGCAAGGTCGAAGTCATGGTCGAACGTGTGCTCGATGATGAAACCCTGCTCGCGCATATACGTGCCAGCAAGGCGCCCAAACCGGGTTCGCGACTGGTTCTCGAGCACCAGTTCGAATGCCTGGTGCAGGCTCGCGACGGTGACTTGTTCGTCCTGCAGCAGGACAACAGGCCCTGGCTAGAGTTGCTCGAGCAATTCGGTCACGTTCCGTTGCCACCCTACATTCGGCGCGCCGACGCTGATGCCGATCGCGAACGCTACCAGACAGTTTTTGCCAGTAATCCGGGCGCCGTGGCGGCGCCGACTGCGGGACTGCATTTTGACCGCGATATGCTCGATACCCTGCAGCGGCGGGGCGTACAATCCGCACACATTACGCTGCATGTTGGTGCCGGAACCTTTCAGCCGGTCAGGGGCGATGATATTGACAGCCATGTCATGCATGCCGAGCGCATCGAGGTTACAGCAGCGGTGGTCGATGCGATCGCGCAAACCCGGCAACGAGGCGGGCGCATTGTTGCGGTGGGTACCACCGTGGTGCGCAGTCTCGAGTCCGCGGCGGCGAGCGGTAAGCTGATGCCCTTGCGGGGAGAGTCAAACCTGTTTATCAGGCCCGGTTATCGTTTTAAAGTTGTCGATGCAATGCTGACCAATTTTCATCTGCCCAAATCGACGCTGCTGATGCTGGTCAGCGCGTTCGCGGGTACCGAATTGATACGCCAGGCTTACGCGCACGCCGTGGCACAACAATATCGCTTCTTCAGCTATGGCGATGCGATGTATATTAGTGCACGAGCAGCGCGGGACAGCGAATGAAATTCACCCTCGATAAAACAGACGGGCTGGCCCGTCGCGCCCGACTGGACTTTACGCGAGGCACGGTCGATACCCCGGCATTCATGCCGGTGGGCACCTACGGCACCGTCAAAGCCATGACCCCCGAAGAGCTGATCGATATCGGTGCCCAGATTATTCTCGGTAATACCTTCCACCTGATGTTGCGGCCGGGTACGGATATTATTAAAAAGCATGGTGACCTGCATGATCTGATGAACTGGCAGGGCCCCATCCTGACCGATTCGGGTGGGTTCCAGGTATTCAGCCTCGCGCAGATGCGCAAGATTACCGAACAGGGCGTCACCTTCGCGTCCCCGGTTGACGGGGCTAAAGTATTTCTCAGCCCCGAGGTATCGATGCAGGTACAGCGTGACCTGGGCTCCGATATTGTCATGTGTTTCGACGAGTGCACGCCGTACCCGGCGGCGGAGGATGTGGTACGGGAATCCATGCAGTTATCGCTGCGCTGGGCCGAGCGCAGCAAGGCCGCGTTTGGCGACAACCCGAATTCACTGTTCGGGATTGTGCAGGGTGGCACCTATGCCGATCTGCGCACCGAATCGGCGCTGGGTTTGATCGGAATTGGCTTTGACGGCTATGCCATCGGCGGCTTGTCGGTTGGCGAGACGCCCGATGAGCGCAACCGGGTACTGGACGAGCTGCTGCCGGCACTTCCGCTCGACAAGCCCCGTTACCTGATGGGCGTGGGAAAACCCGAGGACCTGGTCGAGGGAGTGCGCCGCGGCATCGACATGTTTGATTGCGTAATCCCGACGCGAAATGCGCGCACCGGTTACCTGTACACGCATGACGGCATCGTGCGCATACGCAACAGTCGTTATACCGATGATATCGGTCCCGTGGATGCAGACTGCGGTTGCTATACCTGCCAACATTACTCGCGTGCCTATTTGCGCCACCTTGACAAGTGCGGGGAAATTCTGGGTGCGCGACTCAACACCATCCACAATCTGTATTATTTCCAGGGATTGATGCGCCGGATTCGTAAAGCGATCGAGGACGGTTGTTATGAGCGTTTTTGCGAGAACTTTTACCAGCGTTACCGGTCGGATGATTAAACCCGAATTACCGTTTCCGCCTTGTGGGATATGCGTGCTAGTGCCATAATACGCGCCGCTCCGGGTAGGGCCCGAGCCACGAGACAGCAAACCAAAGGTAGATCTAAAGATGAGTTTCTTTATAAGTGATGCGATGGCGCAAGGTGCCGGGGGACAATCGGGAGGCACCCTGGAGTTGATTCTGCCGCTGCCGCTGCTGCTGATGTTCGGTATTTTCTACTTCCTGTTAATACGGCCACAGCAGAAAAAAGCCAAGGAACACAAAAACATGGTCGAGGCACTCGGAAAAGGTGATGAAGTCATTACCAATGGTGGGCTTCTGGCCAAGATTACCGATGTCGACGAAAATTTTCTGACCTGCAAAATCTCGGACAACGTCGAGGTCAAGATTCAGCGCCACGCGATCGCCTCGGTATTGCCCAAGGGCACCATCAAGAACCTGTAATCAAGATGGTCAATCGTTATGCTCCCTGGAGATATAGTCTACTGATCCTGATTATTGTGATTGGGGCCGTTTACGCCACGCCCAATCTCTACGGTGAGGATCCCGCGCTGCAGATTAGTCACCGGGTGAACCTCGTCGATGAAGGCGAGATGAACAATATCAGGAGCCTGCTTGAAGCCGAATCTATCGGCTATCGATCGATCGAGCTTGACGGCAACAACATCCTGGTGCGCTTCGACACCGAGGAGGCGCAGCTCAAGGCAGCATCGCAAGTGCGCGAAGCACTCTATGCCAGTGATCGGCGCTACAGTATTGCCCTCAATCTTGCACCCGCCACGCCAGACTGGCTTACCGCGTTAAATGCATTGCCGATGTACCTCGGGCTCGATTTGCGAGGCGGTGTGCATTTCCTGATGGAAGTCGACATGGAATCCGCGATCCAGAAATCGCTGGAGAGCTCGGGGGACGAGCTGCGCAGCTTCATGCGTGAAGAAAAGATACGCTACAAGGGAGTGCAGTCCAGCGCGCAAAAAATAAGTGTCCGTTTTACCAGCGTGGAAGATCGTGACGCGGCACGATTACTGATCGAAGACGAGAACCGCGAATACGTCTTTGTCGACAGCAACGATGACCGCAGCTGGATCATCGACATAAGTTTCAACCCGACCGCGCTCGACGAGGAAAGACGGGCTGCTATCGAGCAGAATATATCCACCCTCAAGAACCGGGTTAACGAGCTGGGCGTGGCCGAGCCGGTAATACAGCGGCAGGGCACGGAACGTGTCGTGGTCCAGCTGCCCGGGGTACAGGATACCGTCAGGGCCAAGGAAATCCTCGGTGCTACTGCGACCCTGGAATTTCGACTCGTGCACGGCAGTTTTGCCGAATGGAGTGCCGCCCAGGCCAACGGCAAGGCCCCGATTGGAACCCGGCTTTATACCCAGAGCGATGGCAGCCCGGTATTGTTGAAACGCTCCGTCATCGTCACCGGGGACCAGATTGTCGGCGCGGCATCGGGTATCGATCAGCAAAGCGGCACGCCAGACGTCACGATCACAATGAATGCCAAGGGTGCCGATCGCATGGCCAAGGTTACGCGAGACAATATCGGTAAGCCGATGGCGGTGGTATTCATCGAGGATAAATTCGAGTTCCGCGACGTCGATGGTGAAAGACAACGCTTCAGAACCACTGAGTCCCAGGTTATCAATGTTGCCACGATCCGCGACCAGCTCAGTAAACGGTTTCATATTACCGGGCTCGACAGTACCCGCGAAGCGCGTGACCTGGCGCTGCTGTTACGCGCCGGCGCGTTGCGAGCGCCCATGGTGATCGTCGAGGAACGCACCGTGGGTCCAAGCCTGGGACAGGAAAATATCGATCGCGGGTTTCTATCGGTGGTCGTGGGTTTTGCGCTGGTGCTGGTATTCATGGCCGTGTATTACAAGGTGTTCGGGCTGGTAGCCAATGTCGCCCTGAGCCTGAACCTGGTATTGATGGTGGCGATACTGTCGATATTCCAGGCCACGTTGACGCTGCCCGGGATTGCCGGGATCGTACTCACCGTGGGTATGGCGGTTGATGCCAATGTATTGATTTTTGAAAGAATTCGGGAAGAGCTTCGGTTAGGTAACACGCCGCAGGCGGCGATCTACGTTGGCTATGAGAAGGCGTTCGGGACCATTGCCGACGCCAATATTATCGCGGCGATCGTATTGTTTGGTTTCGGTACCGGACCGATCCAGGGATTTGCGGTGACGCTGATGATCGGAATTGTATCTTCGATGTTTACCGCGATTTTCGGCACGCGCGCGCTCATCAACCTGATTTACGGCCGTAAACAGATTACCCGGCTGGCGATTTGATCATGGTCAAGACACTACTCAATAATTTCGATTTCATGTCCCTGCGCCGGTCGGCAATGATCGTTTCGACCACGCTGCTGTTGATTTCGATTGTCAGTCTGTTCACGTTCAAGTTAAACGTGGGTATCGATTTCACCGGCGGCAGCATTATTGAGGTGGGTTACCAGCAGGCTGTTGAACTCGAGCCTATTCGCCAGGCGCTCGAGAGCGAAGGCTTCGGCGACGCGATCGTGCAGCATTTCGGCAGTGCGCAGGAAGTCCTGATTCGACTGGTGCCCGACGAGGGCAAGGACAAGGCTGAAATTAGCTCTCAGATCATCGGCCTGCTGCAGGCAGCCAGTGATACACCCATCGACGTGCGCCGCGTCGATTTTGTCGGCCCGCAGGTCGGTAAAGAACTCACTGAAGATGGCGGGCTGGCAGTGCTTTACGCGCTGATCGCGATCCTGATTTACGTTGCGTTGCGCTTCGAGTACCGGTTCTCGCTGGGGGCGGTGGCCGCGTTGGTGCACGACGTGATCATTACGCTCGGAATTTTCTCGTTACTGCAGCTCGATTTCGACCTGAGCGTGCTCGCGGCGCTGCTCGCGGTAATCGGGTATTCACTCAACGATACTATCGTTGTGTTCGATCGGGTGCGCGAGAATTTTCGAAAAATTCGTAAAAGAACGTCGATCGAGATCGTCAACACGTCGATTAACCAGACCATTTCGCGTACCTTGATGACCTCGTTTACCACCTTGCTGGTGCTGTTGTCGCTTTTCTTCCTCGGCGGCGAGGCGATACACGCCTTTGCCCTTGGTCGGAACCTATTCGTCGATCTATGTTGCCACCACCTCGGCACTGGCGCTCGGTATCAGCCGCAGCGATCTGCTGTTACCGGAGAAGGAAGGAGAGGATGTAGCCAGGCCCTGACGCGGGAGGAAAATATGCATATTGAGCAAGAACTTATCGATGAATTAAACCTGCTCCGGCGCTTCAGTATGGGAGGGCCGGTGGCAATGAATGTGCACGACAATCCGGATCCAGCGGTGATCGCCGCGGCCGGGCGCATGTTTGATAAAGGCCTGATTACCACCGCCGAGGGCGGGCAACTGACGGACAGCGGACGTGAAGCGATCGAACACATGGAACGCCTGTTCAACCTGCTGGATCCACCGCTCGAACCGATCTAGTTTCCAGTTACCGCTGTTTCAGACGATACTTCCACCTGTCCACGGTTGTTACCGCTAGTCGTCGCTAACGACGCTTTCCGCCCTTGCGTTTCGACGGAGTCGGCGGGTTTTTGGCGACGTAGCGATGCTCCTCCACGAGTTTGAGCAGGTCGAAGGCGCTCAACATACCGACGACCTTCTGTTCGTGTGTCACCACCACCCGGTGAATCTTGTGGTTGCGCATCACCCGCGCGGCGATGCTGGTATCGTCATACTGCGGTACCGTGTA
>CALZHS010000377.1 GCA_945787265.1 uncultured Gammaproteobacteria bacterium
TTACGTGCCGGCAGATCGAACAAGATAGCCTGGCGTCCATCCCACTGCAGCAGTGGCGTCAGGTAGTAAATGCCGAGCAGGACGACGACCGAGAGCATGCGCAGACGGGTAAAATAACCGCTGACTTCACGCGGGTATATTTTTTTATGCGCAGCGTAGAACTCGTGTTCGCCGTCACCGGTTTTTTGTGCTTGCATGCGATTCCCTGCTGGTGTTACGTGGCTAGGTTTCCTGTTTGCCAAGGAAACGAGCGTTCGAGACCGTGAAATAAAGCGTGCCGTAGCTGGACAGGATGCCGAGTATCCAGAACAGAAAAAAGCCGATACTGTAGGCTGCTATCGGGCTGACGTCGATATCGAGGTCAAATGGAACCAGGTCCCGCGGGTGGAACGCGGAAAAAAAAAGTCCCGTGGCGACAATCGCGACGGCGAAGGACGGCCATAAAACCGAGATCACCTGCTGCGAGAATGGGATTTTTTGCGGGAGCGCCGATGCCATCAATTCTCCTGGCTGAGGCCGTAAATGTAGGCCGTCAACAGGTGTACCTTGGCTTCACCGAGAAACTCGCCAAACGCCGGCATTTGGCCGTTACGGCCTTTGATTAGCGATTCACCGATACGCGTGATCGAGCCTCCGTACAGCCAGACATCGTCGGTCAGGTTCGGCGCGCCTAGCGCGGGATTGCCCTTGCCGTCAGCTCCGTGACAGGCGACGCAGAAGATATCGTATTTAGCCTTACCCTTGTCTGCAAGCTCGTCGATCGTTGCGCGATTTGACAGGCGCAGAAGGTACTGGGTGACTTCGTTGACGCCACTCTCACCGCCCAACGCTGCTTCCCATGCCGGCATCGCCGCAATGCGGCCGTTGAGAAGTGTGGTTTTGATGCTTGTCGGATCGCCACCCCATTGCCAATCGGTATCGCGCAGATTCGGAAAACCGCGCGCACCGCGTGCATCGGAGCCGTGGCAGGTCGCGCAGTAGTTGAGGTACAGCCGCTCACCGACCTTGATGGCGTTTTCATCCTTGATCAGGTCGAGAATCGGGGTCTGCAGGTAACCCTCGAACAAAGGGCCGACTTCCGCTTCGACTTTCTCGACTTCCTGCTCGTAGGCACCTTTCGAGGTCCAGCCCAGCAGGCCGCCGAAAGTCCCGAGGCCGGGGTAGAGCAGCAGGTAAAAGCCGCCGAAGGCGAGCGTGATATAAAACAGGCCCAGCCACCAGCGCGGCAGCGGGTTGTTGAGTTCGGTCAGGTCGCCGTCCCAGACGTGGCCGGTGCTTTCGACTTCATCGCTGTGCTCGAAGCCAGAGGTCATCCAGCGTATCAGCCACACGCAGGCGAGAATGCTGATAATGGTAAGAATCGCGATATACCAGTGCCAGAAATCGCTATTAAAATCGGCCATGAATCTACTCCGCTGAAGTTTTGTTGTTATCGGTGGGCGGCTTATCCTCGAACGGCAGGCGCGCTGCTTCATCAAACGCGGATTTACGTTTGCTGCTAAAGGCCCAGGCCACGATGCCCAGGAAGGTGATCATGACGACGATGGTCCAGATCGATTGAAACAGGGTAAACGTCATGGTTATCTCCTGGTTTTGAGTTCGGTGCCGAGACCCTGCAGGTAGGCAATCAAAGCGTCAAGTTCGGTCTTGCCCTCGAGCGCTTGCGGGGCGGCCTCGATCTCGGCATCGGTATAGGGCGCACCCAGGGTACGCAGGGTTTGCATCTTGGTCTGGATATCGCTGCCATCGACCATGTTATCCGCCAGCCACGGGTATCCCGGCATGATCGATTCGGGCACCACATCGCGCGGATTGATCATGTGCACGCGGTGCCATTCGTCGCTGTAGCGTCCGCCCACGCGATGCAGATCAGGGCCGGTGCGCTTTGAACCCCACTGGAAGCACCGAGTAGTGTCCGTAACGTTCGGTCTCGGCGCGAAACGGGCGAATCATCTGCGAGTGGCAGACGTAGCAGGATTCACGAATGTAGATATCGCGCCCTTCCAGACGCAGCGCAGAGTAGGGTTTCAGGCCCTCTACCGGTTCAGTCAGTGAATCCTGGAAAAACAGCGGAATGATCTGAACCAGGCCGCCAATCGATATTACGCCGATGATCAGGATAATCATCAGGCCGATGTTTTTTTCTACCTTGTCGTGTGCTGAAGCCATTGTGGTATCTCGCTATCTGCTCAGTGAGCACTTGCCGGTTCGGGAATTTCAACTTCTACGGGTTTCGCATCGGAGATGCTGCGCCACAGGTTGTAAGCCATGACAACGGCGCCGAGCAGGAAGAAGGCGCCACCCAGGGTGCGCACGATGTAGTAGGGATGCATCGCCTGCACCGATTCAACGAAGCTGTAGGTCAGCGTGCCATCTTCATTTACCGCACGCCACATCAGGCCCTGCATGATGCCGGCAACCCACATGGACGCGATGTAGAGCACGATGCCAATGGTCGCGGTCCAGAAATGAACCTCGACCAGCTTCAGGCTGTAGAGTTCGCGACCAAACAGGCGCGGGATCAGGTAATACATTGCGCCCATGGATACCAGCGCAACCCATCCCAGGGCGCCGGAATGGACGTGGCCTATGGTCCAGTCGGTGAAGTGCGACAGCGCGTTGACGGTCTTGATCGACATCATCGGGCCTTCGAAAGTCGACATACCGTAAAACGAGATCGACACGATCAGCAGGCGCAGTACCGGGTCGGTGCGTAACTTATGCCAGGCACCCGACAGGGTCATGATGCCGTTGATCATGCCACCCCAGGAAGGCGCGAGCAGGATCAGCGACATGATCATGCCGAGTGACTGGGCCCAGTCCGGCAGCGCGGTGTAGTGCAGGTGGTGTGGTCCAGCCCAGATATACGTGAATACCAGCGCCCAGAAGTGGACTACCGACAGGCGATAGGAATACACCGGCCGGCAGGCCTGCTTGGGCACAAAGTAATACCTGATGCCGAGGAAGCCTGCGGTCAGGAAGAAGCCGACCGCGTTAGGGCCATACCACCATTGCACCATCGCATCCTGCACCCCGGCGTAGGCCGAGTAGGATTTCCAGAAGGTTACCGGCAACGCCGCGCTGTTGAACAGGTGCAGCACGGCGACGGTGATGATGAAAGCGCCAAAGAACCAGTTGGCGACGTATATGTGCGGGATGCGGCGCTTGATTATCGTGCCGAAGAACACCAGTGCGTAGCTGACCCAGACCAGCGTTATAAGGATATCGATCGGCCATTCCAGTTCGGCGTACTCCTTGCTGGTGGTTATTCCAAGTGGCAGCGTGATCGCCGCCAGCAGGATAACGGCCTGCCATCCCCAGAAGGTAAAGGCGGCCAGGGCCGGAAAAGCCAGCTTGGTATGGCAGGTGTGCTGGACCACGTAATAAGAGCAGGCGAACAGGGCACAGCCGCCAAAGGCGAAAATAACCGCGTTGGTATGCAGCGGGCGCAGGCGGCTGAAGGTCAGCCACGGGATATCGAAATTGAGAACCGGCCAGGCCAGTTGTGCGGCGATCAAAACGCCAACCGACATGCCAACCAGACCCCAGACGATGGTCATGATTGAAAATTGCCGTACTACTTTGTAGTTGTAGGTCTCAGGGTTTGTCATCTAGTGCATCCTCGACGCTCGATCCGCATCAAACAGTTGAATCTCTATGAGTAATTAGTAGGTAAATACCGGCTGCAGGCCCATACCCCAGAGCAGCGCGGTCATTGCCAGCAAGGAAACCAGCGCCACCAGTCCGACCGCAAGAATCGCGGACGAGTACAGAAAACCGCGTTCGGCCGGAATTTCCATCATGATGGGCAGTCCTGAATAGAGCAGGTAGACGGTGTAGGCAAGTGCCGGCAGACCCAGCAGCATGTTGAGCCACAGCACCGGGTAAACCTGCATGATGCCAATTAAAAATAGCGGGGTTGCGGTATAGGCTGCAAGCGCAATACAAAGGGGCAGCGGCTTAACCACCTCGTAAGCCTTACCCAGCAGATGGATTACCCAGCCGATGGTGAAGACACCGACCAGTAATGCGAGGTAGTAAATAACGGCGATTGCGAATGCCGAATCACCGGTGATGCGAATCGGGTCGCCGACGCCGATGCGCCAGCCAACCTGCGTGGTGCCAATGTATCCGGATATTGCCGGGATCAGTGCGAGAATGAAGACGTGACCGACGGAAGTCTTGCCATGGCTTTTTTGCTGTTCACGGATATTTTCCCAGGCATGAGCAGGGTCGGTGAATATTCCGACAAGGTTTTGTATAAACATGGCGCCAAAGCTTGTTATTAATTAGCGTGGATTATTGATCAAGCGTACAGTGTTTTATTGACTCAGATCAAACGTGGATAATATTAATGTTGCATCGTTCCGGCAATCACTGATACCCGAAAAAATGGATTACCGAAAATCTGATCAATCCGTTACCGGTTTTACCGCAAAAGGCAGCAATGACTGTTTTCACTGCGGCTTGCCGGTGCCCCGGGATCTGGACCTCGCGGTCTGTATTGACGGTATCGATCAGCCGATGTGCTGCCACGGCTGCCAGGCCGTGGCGGAAGCAATCGTGGCGTCGGGCCATGAGAGTTTTTACCGGGTCAGGACCGAGGTTTCGCCGAGCGGACAGGAGCTGGTGCCCGAATTCCTGCGCGCAACCGAGATTTACGATCTGCCCGATGTCCAGGGCCAGTT
>CALZHS010000378.1 GCA_945787265.1 uncultured Gammaproteobacteria bacterium
CAAACCAGGAAATCATTGGCCCCACCTGCGGACCACGCAGGCGCGTAACGACATAAACCACGCGCGATACAGCATGGTGCGGCATTACCATGAACAGTGCTTTTAGAAACTTCTGTTTTTTGGATAACTCGGCCATCGCTACTTTTTCACCCACATCTCGAGCTTTTGTTGTGATCCGTCGTCGAGCAGAATACGGACTTCTATGGTATCGCCAATTCGCGTTGGTTCGCCTGGATCCATCATCATTAAATGTAGTCCACCCGGGGCGAGTTGCACAGTAGCATCAGGTTCGATAGTTAAAGCTGGAACCGGCTCCATGCTCATCATGCCATCTCGCATGACGGTCTCGTGAATTCCGATGCTGGCAAAGGCTTCACTGCTCATCGAAACGATGCTGACTGGTCTAGATCCCGGGTTGTGAATCGTCATGTAGCCGGCGCGTACCGGCACCGAAGGGGGCAGGTTCTTGATCCACGGATTTCGGATTTCAAGCTCGGCAAGCGCGAAGCCCGGGAACGCCAGCAGCAGAAGCAGCGCCAGGCGGATCGTCGTGGTACGAAAGTAACTAGTTGTATTCAACAATGCGGGTCAGGTCGCGCGCCATGGCGAGTGAATTATGCGGTGCGCTGAATAATCCGGCAAATTCGGCCTGCGGGTTAATCAGGACGATGGCTGAACTATGGTCAACGTCATAGCTGGAATTGTCACCTGTTTTATTCCTGACATCGTGGGCGATACCGAGTGAACGGGTCAGCGGGGTGAGTTTTTCCAGCGCCGCCGTGGCGCCGATAAAACCAGGATTGAAATAGGTGACGTAGCTGGCAAGGGTTTCCGGATCATCGCGCGCCGGATCCACCGATACAAAATAGATACGCACGGCTTTGACGACGTCCGGGTCCTCGATCGCATTAACCATGTCGCTCATGGTTTGTAGGCTGGCGGGGCAGATATCGGGACAATGGGTATAGCCAAAAAACATCAGGTTCCATTTTCCGCTTAACGTCGTCCGGTCCATCACCTGTCCATGGTGATCGACGAGCTCGAAGTCTGGCAAGGCTCGAGCCTGTTCACCAAACCAGAGGCCGGCTTCCAGTTCGATTGGTTTGTTACTACTGAGATACCAGGAAATCGCGAATCCGCCGATCAGGGCAAGCAGTGCGACGATTGCGATACTCGATTTATTCATGGTCGTTATGGTGTAAAATCCGCGGCATTATATTTCAACTGGTAGCAAACACAACGTGTCAATTCCGCAATCTCTGCAAGTCCTGACCACGATTCGCGATTTCATTCGCTGGGGGACTAGCGAGTTTTTACGCAACGAATTAACTTTCGGCCACGGTTTCGCCAGCGCTTTTGACGAGGCCCGCTACCTCAGCCTGCATGCACTGGCCCTGCCGTATGACTGGCCGGATGATTACCTGGACACGGTATTGACACCTCCTGAACGTGAGCAGGTAATCGATATCTTGCGCTTGCGGGTCAATTCGCGTCAGCCAGCTGCCTATATCACGCGTGAATCCTGGTTCTGTGGCCTCAAGTTCTACGTCGATGAGCTCGATGCGCTCGAAGTCACGAGGACGAATCTTGAACTGCACGACCTCGTAGAAGCGGTAACGCTTTATGAATCCGATCTGTTTGACTCGATACCGGTGCAGCAGTTTGACGTCATCGTCTGCAACCCGCCTTATGTCGACGCGGCAGACATGGCACAGCTGAGCGATGAGTTCCGTTACGAACCGGAAATAGGCTTGGCCGCAGGTAACGACGGTTTGCTTCTGGTTGACCGAATCCTGGCCCGTGCCGGTGAGTTCCTCAGCGATCACGGTGTGCTCTTTGTCGAGGTGGGCAACACGCGTGAGGCAATGGAGAGCACGTTTGATTTTTTACCGATGACCTGGGTCGAGTTTGAATTTGGCGGTGGTGGAGTATGCTGTATCGGGGCACAGGACCTGAAGCAGCAGCAGCCGGCGATTATGGCTATTGCCAGTTAGCCGGTTAAACTCGATATGAACGCAAAAGTAGATTCCAGGGAAGTCGGATTAGTCGCCGGGCTCAACCTGTTTAATTTTTTCCTGGGCACCCGTGATTTGCATTACGGCCTGTGGGAGGATGACCTGGAAGTTTGTATCCAGAATCTGCCCGAGGCCCAGAAACGCTATTCGGATTTTCTGATCAGTCATATCCCGGAAGGTACTGAGCGTATTCTGGATGTTGGTTGCGGTGCCGGAGGCGTCGCCACCGAGTTATTGGCCCGTGGCTATCAAGTTGAAGGGGTTTCCCCGAGTCCGCTGTTGTCGGAGGCCGCGCAGCAACAGGCTGGAGACAGCTTCAAGATCCATCACGGACGTTTCGAGGATGTTTCATTTGGTGCCGATGAAAAATATGACCTGGTGTTGTTCAGCGAAAGCTTTCAGTACATCACGCTCGACACGGTCCTCGAAAACGCCGGGCAGCTTCTCAATCCGGGCGGGTATATCCTGATTTGCGATTTTTTCAAGACCAACGCCCCCGGCAAATCGGTGATCGGCGGTGGGCATCCCATCGACAAGTTCAAGTCGGTACTGGAGCGATCGGATCTGGAAGTGCTGCAGGATAAGGATATTACCAAACAAACCGCCCCCAACCTGGATATAGTTAACCAGATGGGACAGGAACTGCTGTTACCGACCTTCAGGCTGATCGGTTATGCCTTCGATCGAAATCATCCCTGGTTGTCCAGAATACTGCGTTGGAAATACCGCAAAAAAATCAGAAAAATAGATCGCAAGTATCTCGCCGGGGAACGCAGCGGCGAAAACTTTGCCCGCTACAAGGTTTACCGCCTGCTGCTACTGCGTAAACCGGAGAACTAACCATGGCCTGGTGGGGTAAAGCGCTCGGTGGTGCATTTGGATTCATGATCGGCGGGCCGCTCGGGGCCCTGATGGGCATCGCTTTCGGGCATAGTTTCGATCGTGGTCTGGGCCAGCTTGGTCTCGGTGAATCCGGGGCCGACCAGGAGCGTACCCAGGCCGCTTTCTTTACCGCCACCTTCTCGGTGATGGGGTACATCGCCAAGGCGGACGGCAGGGTGACGCGGGAGGAGATAAAACTCGCCGAGGTGGTCATGGACCGCCTGGGTCTAAGTACCGAAATGCGCGCTTCGGCAAAAAAACTGTTCAATGAAGGCAAGGCGAGTGACTTTCCTGTCGACGAGGTTATGCAACAGTTCAGACGCGAGACCCATCGGCGCACGACCCTGATCCAGATGTTTCTCGAAATTCAGTTACAGGCAGCCTATGCCGATGGTGTCATGCACCCGGCCGAGAAAGAAGTACTGGCCAGGATCTGTGAACATCTCGGGATTCCCGTCTCGCAGCTGGATCGGCTTGAAGAAATGTTGCGTGCCGGTTTCGGACGCCCCGATTATGATCCCGCAACGGCCAAAACATCGCTTAAGGATGCCTATCGCATACTGGGTGTCGACGAAAGCGTCAGCGATGCCGAGCTCAAGAAATGTTATCGCCGTTTAATGTCGCAACACCATCCCGATAAACTGGTTGCCAAGGGTCTGCCTGAGCAGATGATCGCGGACGCCACTGCAAAAACCCAGCAGATCAAGGCCGCTTACGAGCTCATTCGAAAATCCCGCAAGTGATGAAGAAGGTCTACACGCACGAGAACCGCATGATAGTTTTCAATATGAAAAACGTGTTGCAGGGTGAAGGCATTGAAACGGTCGTGGTTAACGAGTTTGCCGCCGGAGGCGCCGGCGATTTGCCCACTTTCGATACCTGGCCCGAGCTGTGGATCGAGGATGAGACCCAGCTCGCGCAGGCCCGGTCAATCGTGCAGGAAATTCTCTCGGATGACGGGAGTGCCGCGCGGTTTTGTCGCAAATGCGGTGAGCAAAATGAGGCAGCGTTCCGGGTCTGCTGGAACTGCAGCAACGCGTTGGAATAGCGAGGAAAAGGTCGATGAGATACTTGATAGCCAGTTTGATTTTATTGTCGACTCACGGCTACGCGGGTGAGGTCAGTATTCTCGAAGTCACCGTGGAATGCCCCGGCAGCTGCACTTTTTCAGTCACGCTCGAGCATGCCGACCAGGGCTGGAATCATTATGCCAACCAGTGGGACGTGATGACGCTGGACGGCAAGCTACTGAAATCGCGCGTGCTGCACCATCCACATGACGATGAACAACCTTTCACCCGCTCAGTGTCCGGCGTAGTGATCCCTGAAGGAACCAGGCAGGTAAAGATACGTGCGCGG
>CALZHS010000379.1 GCA_945787265.1 uncultured Gammaproteobacteria bacterium
AGTCCCATGTGCCGTAAACCCGGTACGATAATTACCTGCGATCCCTTGATTTCACTGGCAATGGACAGGCTCATTTCCGGAGTGCTGCCGCTATCGTTTTCGCAGGTCATGATAAGCGTGGGATGGGTGATCGGCGGTTGAGGGCGAATAAACTCGATCACGCCAAAGGCCAGAACCTGGCGGCACAAAGCATAATTTTCGGGATCATTCGCCAGCACCCAGTCGCGCACCCTGTTAATAAACTCGGGATTCGCGGCTCGAAACTCGGCGGTAAACCAGCGCTCGATGGTCGCATCGAGGGTCGCGCTGGGCCCACCCGCAGCCGAGTCGAGCGCGCGTTGCTCGACCAGCTCTTGTGCCTCGGGTTCCCGCTCATGTGGAGAATTCAAAATCGCCAGCGCACGCAGACGCCCCGGATGATCCATGGCGAAACGTCGATTAATCATACCACCCAGTGAAAAACCGATGATCGTGCATTTATCGATCGCCAGTTCATCGAGCAGCGACAACAACTGTTCGGAAAACAGCGTCAGCGAGGGTATTCCCGGAGGCGATGCACTTTCCCCGTGCCCGTACAGATCGTAACTCAATACCCGGTAACGATGGGCAAACCGGGAAGCATAACTCTCCCAGATCTGCCGGTTCAATCCGAGGCCGTGGACCAGCACGATGACAGGCGCATCGTCAGACCCGATTAGTTCGTAAACGCTTCCGTTGCTGCTGGTTTCAGACATATTAAGGCAAGTGCCGAAGGTTTGGTAATCACCCTAATTTACCCCAGCCGTTACGAAATTGAGAGTAATTTATAAATTAAAATACCAGGACCGAACTGATGGCGGGTAAACCCGAAGGCATACAAATGACTGGATTCACACCGTGACCTTTGCTCAAACCAGAACTAGCGAATTCGCAACACGTCTTAGACAGGGGTGTTCAACCTATCAGGAAGAAGTCATGATTCGACTTCCATGGCCGCCGCATAACTCCCGGGCCAAGACAAGAAAAAGCAGGCACTCAGAATCAAAATCCCGGCTCCTGCTAATGACCCCAGGTGGACGTTCAGGTATTCGCCATCCAGAGATGTGCAGCGGGCAACCAGTCCGGCTGCATGCGTCTATTAAGCGGTATTCTGCCATCCCTGACGAATGACCATAATTAGCGGGGAACAGCTCCTGGCTCGACTTCAAACTGGATTGTGTCACCGTCACGAAATCCGCTGACTCTTGTCCCGAATTTAGTGTCGATTGCGATGATCCACGCACCATCCTGTCTGACCTCAAGCTCGAGCTTCCGATGTTTCCGATTCCCAAAAAAAGTATCGTAATCAGACTTGCCTGTGATGTCAGGGACATACATACCTGATACCTCAACTTCATCAGCAGCATGGGTATAGGAAAAACCAATGAAAAAACACAAATTGAGGATTCCGAGGTACGTAATCACCTTCTTTAACACACCTCGACCGTAAACCAACATTAGCTGCTTGATATGCAACATGGTTTCCCCCTACGGTGTTAAATTGAATTTACGATAAACAAACAAGAACAAGCGTTGGCCCGCAATAATATCACAACAAACGAAGGGCCGTTTCTGACCGAAGATTGCCTCCTACCAGGTTTCGCTGAGAGTCCGCTTACGAGAAAACAGACGCTCAGAGTTGAGAAATCAGGGTCTCTTAACGACCCAACTCGGACCCTCAATTTTTATTGGGCCATGTTCTTACAATTCTCGTATTTAATATAAATACGATTTATTTAAATTAACTATAAAATTCACATACTTAATTGATACACGTCAGTAACGGTTTCGTCAGAATTGATAATTTAAAAATATATAAAACTTCGTTAATTGTCTTAGTGAAGGGAGAAAACCATGAAACTCAATAAAGGTCTTCTTGTCGTTTCAATTCTTTCCTTATGCGGTGTGTTGTTCGGTACTACCGTTAAAGGTGAGGAATCGGGATTAGATATCTTTCAGTCCGTGTTGATCGAACCTGAGCAAAAAACGCAGAACATATCGACGCAAGAGATGCAACAGATCTTGGCAGAGAAGAGCGCAAGAGTTTTCGATTCTCGCCGGCCCGCGGAGTACGCATTTTCTCATCTTCCTGGTGTCCTCAATGCGAGAACCGTCCCAGTAATTGACGGTATTCTTCAGGGTGAGAAGGATGCATCGATTGTGTTGTATTGCAATGGCAAATTTTGCGGACAGAGCAGAAGACTTGCCAACAAACTGCTGGAGGCTGGGTACACTGACATTCGGCGCTACCAGCTTGGTCTTCCAGTTTGGCGAGCGTTAGGCGGTGTCACCGAGATCGAAAGTGACGGGGTTCGGTATTTCGCCGAAAGGGATAAGACAGCAGTTCTTCTAGACGCACGCGATCCTGACGAGTTCAAAGCGGGAAGCCTACCGGGTGCCCGAAATCTTCCAAGCAGCGGCGTGAAACTGGACTCGACCGTTAACGCTGAAGGGGGGCGAATAGGCGGCGGAGCCGAGTTAAAGAAAGCCAAAAAGGATGGACGGCTACCGATAAGCGATCGCAACACTCGTATCATCGTGTTTGGGAAGGACGGTGCGCAAGCTAGGCTTGTCGCTGAAGCTGTGATTACGCAAGCATTCCATAACACGGCCTATTTCAGTGGCACGTTCGAAACTTTAAAGGCCGAGTTCGAAAGGACGACCTGGGAGTAGCTTGACTTTATCGCTGGCGCAGCAAGTGTTCGAAAAACTGTGAACAGACTTGGACACGCGTTCGAGATCAATTAGCAAAGGGCGGTCGATGTAGTTCCACGGGG
>CALZHS010000380.1 GCA_945787265.1 uncultured Gammaproteobacteria bacterium
GCACACTGTATAAGTGATTACCAGCTTCAATCTTTTGATCTGCATCAACTTTATCGACCTCAGTCTGTAGCAGCGGAACGATTTAAGGCTTGTGTTGCGTCGATCGGTTGAGCTGACAGCCGAAGATTGCCCCACGCCAAGGTTTTACGAGCGTCCCATTTAGAGAAAACGGATGCTCAGACTCGATAATTCAGCGGCGACTGACAATCCTTTTAAGACCCTCGCATAATGGTTACTGCAGTCGGTACCGCCTCGTTGGATCTAGCAGCGAAACGCTGTGTACTGATATTTAAGGGCCGCCGCAGTTTTGTACGTTAGGTCTCAAAACTCCCATGATCTACTATACTTTTTTTAATCCGACGGCAAGAGCGGAACCGAACCAGAGGTTTCCGGGCGGGATAATCCGGCCGCAAAATTGAAGATACGGTTATGAACAATTTGGCTCGTTCTACAAGTTGCTTTCTGCTCGGCCTCGCACTCCTGGCGACACAACCCGCGCTCGCGCAATTGTACAAATGGACCGACGACAATGGCAAGGTGCACTTTTCCGACAAACCGCCGCCAAAAAGCAAAGGCGAGCCTGAAGTCGTCGATATCAAACAAAAAAAGCCGGCATCATCGCAGCAGTTTCCCAGGGTAGTAAGCCTGGATCCGATCAAAAATACCGCTGTGGCTGAAGCCAGAACGGTACTGCTCGAGCACGTATCGATCGATTTCCAGGGGAGCGACGAGGCTGAGCGCGCGTTGGGAAAAACCTACAAGTACACCCGTGACGCCGCAAGAAAGGCGAAGAAGCTGCGGCAGAGCGATAAAGCCCCAAAGTCGCCGTTTCCCTGCCTATTGCAGGGTAATCTGACGCTCAACAACGCGAAGTATATCGCCAAGCAAACCGATATCGCCGATATTCGATTGTCGCATTGCGGAAGCCGCACCGCACCCGACCTGCGCACCTTTACGCAGAATGCCACTTACCTGAAAGTCGAATGGAAGGTGTTCGATAACCTCGCCCGCCAGGTGGTTTACCAAACCACAACCGAGGGTGTCGAGGACAGTTTCAAGAAATCAGCCCGCTTCAACGGTGCCGCGGTCAGTGCCAGTCTCGCGTTTCGGCAAGCCACCGAAAATCTGCTGGCGCAGCACGAGTTCGTCGATCTGCTGACCGCGAGCACGATGCTGGATACCGGGTACCAGGATCAGGGCGAGAAACTTGAAGATATCAAAATAGGCTATGGCAGTCCGAGTACCAGTTTCGTCCAAAAAACAGGCGAAATCGAAAAGGCCGCGGTCACAATCCGCACTGCTGGCGGGCACGGTAGTGGTTTCCTGATTTCGTCTCCCGGTTACGTTCTGACCAATCAACACGTCGTCGGGCAGCACCGCGAAGTGATCGTGATCCAGGGGGGCCAGGAACGACGCGCCGCGGTCGTGCGCAGTCACCCTGGCAGGGACGTTGCGCTGTTGAAACTCAAACGGCACAACGGTGCGAAACCACTGCTAATCGATGCCAAACAGGTTAGCCTGGGTGAGGAAATTTATGTCGTCGGCACACCGCTCGATGAAACTCTCGATTTTTCGATCACTCGTGGAATTATCTCCGCCAGACGAATGCTTGATAAAAGGTCTTTTTATCAAACCGATGCCGCGGTGAATCCCGGCAATTCCGGTGGACCCGTGTTCAACAGCTCGGGCAATGTCATCGGCATCACAGTAGCCGGTCTTTTCACTCGCGACGGCGGGTCTAAAAATATCAATTACGTGATCCCAATAGTCGATGCTCTCGAAGCGCTGAAAATCACGCTGCGTTAATTCGAATGTGTGTCCGGTTATGGCCGAAGATCGCCTCCTGCCCAGGCTTGTTGGTGATCCGCTTACGAGATAGCTGACGCTCGATCTTGATTAATCAGCGGCGATTTACGATCTCTCACAATCATTCGAGATATGAATTGAGAGTACTCAGTGCTTAACTAAACCTGCTTTATCCAGTCCTTCAATCAGGTGATCAATGGGGGCCTGTTCTTTAAATTTTAATTGACCAGCCCAAAACTCATGCCATTCCTCGATACTCATTGCACATTCTCCGCTATGCTCGACGCACTCACTAGCGATCTTTGTCGCCTCCTCGATGCGCCCGAGCTGCGCATAACAAGCAGCAAGACACGCGTAACCCCGAGGTTCGAGTTTAGAAATCTGGCAAATGGTGGAGATCGCGTCTTCGTAATTCCCCGAAAGATACTCCGCCATTCCCAGCGAATGGAGACAACCATTAGGCAATAATGGATTGCGGCGTATCGCCTCTTTGGCTTGAAATACGCTGGTTTCCAGATCTCCATAACAGGCTGAAAACCAGCATCCGTAACAATAGTTCCAGTAGTAGTTCGGGTTCAGTTCGATAGCCGCCTCGATCTGTCTCTTGGCGAGTTCAAAATCCGATTTGACGTGCCAATAGGCAAAGGACAGGACTAAATGGGCATAACTGTCATGTTCGTCCAGTTCAATCGCCTTATGCGCAAACTCAAGGGCTCGGATTCCAGCAGCCTCTGGATCGTTCGACCACCCGTCATCAAATTCCGAGATATAGGTTGCGCCGACGCCTGAGTAAGCTGCGGCATATCGGGGGTCGATTTCGATAGCTTTTTCAAACATTTCGCGAGCCCGTAGCACATCATCTTTCGAGCCTTTCCAATCATGAAAGAAATGCCGACCGTGCAGCACACATTCATAAGCCGACAGATTGTCGGTCTCCTTGGTTAGAGAGCGTTCGTGATCGGAGCGTTCAATTTTACCGACGAGCATGGTCACAATTTTCTGAGCTACTTCGTCCTGCACCTGAAAAATATCTTCAAGCACATGGTCATATTGCTCAGACCAGATCTGTTGCCCGGCCTCTCCCTCGATCAGGCTGGCGTTGATTCTTACCCGATCTCCTGCTTTTCTGACACTTCCGGTGAGCGCATATTGCACTGCAAGCCTTTTGGTCGCCTCTCCCACATCGACGTCCTTTTTACTTACCAGGTTGGATGAACTAAGGTGTGTGACAACGATTTGCCGGTAGCGGCAGAGCCTGGTCATGATTTCCTCGGTGATACCTTCGACAAAATAGTCATCATCGGCATCCTTGCTCATATTGTGAAACTGCAGTACGGCTACCGAAGGTTTATCCACCGGTTTAGCTTGCCCTGGGTTGTTAGCGGTAGCTGCCGTAATACCCACTCCCATCCCCTTGATTTGATAAGCTCTTACCGGCTCGGCAATGTTCTTGACTGACTGCTCTCCCATGTCCTCGAACTCGAGGTCGAGTTTATTACCAATGGCGCTGCGGACGGAGTCAGAAATGCAGACGCCTCCCGATCTGGCAAGACTTTCAAGTCTCGCGGCAATGTTGACACCGTCACCATAGATATCATTCCGATCTTCGATAACGTCACCGAGATTCACACCGATACGAAACTGCAACTTGCGCTCATCGGGCAGATTGAAATTGCGTTCGGCAAGTAGCACTTGAATATCGGTTGCGGCAGAGACAGCATCCACTACCGCCTCAAACTTGGAGAGCACTGCATCGCCTGCATAATGCATTACCTGGCCGTGATGGGACGCAATGCGGTCGGCGATGAGATCGAGGTATTC
>CALZHS010000381.1 GCA_945787265.1 uncultured Gammaproteobacteria bacterium
CGGGTCAGGCATGCTGAATGACTCTTAAAGGCTCTTCAGAATAGTCTGTGCATCACTGACTTCGAATTGCCTGGGTTGTTCGACGTTCAGCACTTCAACCACGTTGTCGTTGATGACCATTGCATAGCGCTGTGAACGGAGTCCCATACCCGCTGCATCGAGGTCGAGCTCGAGCCCCACGGCGCGTGTAAAATGGGCACTTCCGTCTGCCAGCATCATGACGCAGTCATCGGCATTATGTTCTCTGCCCCAGGCCTCCATGACATGGGCATCATTAACCGAAAGACAAACAATCAGGTCGACGCCTTTCGCAAACAGCTCATCCGAGGCGACGACGTAACCGGGCAAATGCGAGGCTGAACAGGTGGGTGTATATGCGCCGGGCAGGGCGAACAGGACCACTTTTTTGCCAGCGAACAGGTCGCTGGTATTAATTGTTTCGATGTCGCTACCGGTCTTGTGCTGTACATCTACCGCTGGTAATTTGTCGCCCACCTGGATTGTCATATTTGACTCCTTTTTGATAAATTGCAAAATCGTGATACTACCCTGAAACCCGATAATTCCCAACGATAATGGATGCCCCAATGCAGCGACCCGATCTGCTTAAACATCGTGGCCACTGGATCTTTGACCTGGACGGTACCCTGACCGTGAGTGCACACGATTTTGACCACATACGCCGCGAACTGGGACTGGCACCGGAGACGCCGATCCTCGAAGCCCTGCATGCCATGCCGGAAAGCGAGGCTGCACCGTTATGGGATTCTCTGAACGAACTCGAGTTCTATTATTCGGGCAAGGCCTCCGTGATGCAGGGGGCGAGTGAGCTGCTGCAGAAATTGCATGAAAATGGTCGCCAACTGGCCATACTGACGCGCAATACGATGCCTGTCGTCAAACATACCTTGCAGGCCTGCAAGATCGATCACTTTTTTCCGTTGGACCATATTCTCGATCGCGACGCCTGCATTCCGAAACCGTCACCGGACGGCGTCAAAAAATTGCTCGACTTCTGGCAGGCCGACGCCGAAGATACCGTCATGGTCGGCGATTACCTGTATGATCTCGAAGCCGGCAAGGGTGCGGGTGTGGCAACGGTACACCTGGACACGCGCGGCGATGTAGACTGGTCTGAATTTACCGATATCCGGATTGAAGAACTGGGTGAGCTGATAGGGTACCTATGAAACATTTAACAAGTTTAGTTGCAGTTGTGATCGCAGTTCTAGTGTTAGCGGGTTGCTCGGAGAAGGACTTACGGCAGGCCTACCAGGTTTTTACCGAGAGCACTGAAGATGTGCCGCTGACGACAACCGAGGTCGTGGCGGCGCTCAAGGATTCGCTTTCGCAGGGAATTTCGAAGGGCGCGCTGATGGCATCGGCCAGAGACGGTTATTACGGCAATCCGCGGCTTAAAATCGAGTTCCCCCCGGAAGTCAGCAAGGTGGAAGAGACGCTGCGAAAAATCGGCTTTGGCGAGGATGTCGATCGATTCGTCAAGCAACTCAACCGTGGCGCTGAAAAAGCCGCGGCTCAGGCCAGGCCGATATTTATAAAAGCGATAACCTCGATGACCATTCAAGATGCATTCGACATATTAAACGGTGCGGATGACGCCGCAACACAGTACCTGGTTCGCACCACGGGTGGCGAACTGCGCCAACAATTTCTGCCGATCGTCAGTGACACGCTGCGACAGACCAAGGCAACCCGATACTACGGCGATATCGTTAACAGGTATAACCAGCTGCCACTGGTGAACGATGTTGATCCCGATCTCGATTCCTATGCGACCGACCGGGCGATAGCGGGACTGTTTGTGTTGATAGCCGATGAAGAAGCCAGGATTCGCGCCGACCCCGCGGCACGCACCACCGAGCTATTGCGGCGTGTTTTTGGCAGCCTGGATTAACCCGCTGTTGCCATTACCGGTCGGTCTGCTCGATGTATAATTTAATGTTGTTGTTATTCCTTGACCGCAATCGAGCCGACAACAGGTTGCTCCAGTTTCAGATAATCACCGCAATCCATGCGTAATATCTGTTCGTGTGAACCGGCGTTAAAACAGAGGTCGTCGACCTCGGTCACCATTTCATCGACAAATACCCGCATCTCGTAGAGTGATCCGAAAGGTGGCATGGCACCGACCTCGCAATCCGGGAAAATTGATCTGAATTCATCCTCGGTGGCCAGCCGGGCCATGTCTGCTCCCGCGAGGCTTTTGAGTGCGGCGATATCGACGTGACGCGATGCCGATACCACTGCCATGACTTTTTCACCATCGAGATCGACGATGATCGTTTTGGCAAATTCACGCCTGGGCACGAAAGTCGAGGCCGCGGTTTCGCGCGCCGTGTAGGCAGGAGAGTGGTTAATACTGATGTACTTGATATTTCTGTCATCGAGCTTCTGCTTCAATTTTTGCGCAGGCATTAGATCTAACCCTCGTTTTGAATAACGAAGGTATCATGACAGAAAAATAATTCGCACAAACTGACCGGTATCAAAGTCGCTGGTTATATCGACTGCAGCAAGCAGCCGATGCAATTAGCTTTCAACGACCGCAGCCTGCTGCAGCAGACTTTGCATGGTTTCACGCATTTTGAATTTTTGCAGTTTACCGGTAACGGTCATTGGAAATTCATCGACAAAGCGGATGTATTTCGGAATCTTGAAATGCGCGATCTTATCCTTGCAGAAATCACGTATCTCCTCCTCGCTGGCGCTCTGTCCGGAATGCAGCTGGATCCAGGCTCCGACCTGCTCTCCGAGGCGTTCGTCGGGCACC
>CALZHS010000382.1 GCA_945787265.1 uncultured Gammaproteobacteria bacterium
CCAACGTCACGCAGGCGATGCTCGATTACAGCGACGCGATGACGATTTACCGTACCTACCCGCATCTCGACATGGCAGACACGGGTGCACGTGCATACGACTTGCTCGAAACAATCTGGTCAGGCCGGAAATTGAACAAGGTAATGCACAAGATTCCGTTCTTGTTTCCCTTGACAGCGCAATGCACCGATTTCGACCCGTGCAAAACCCTCTACCGGTTGTTACCCCAGTTGTCGAATGCAACCGGCATGGCCAATATCGAGTTCGCGACCGGTTTTCCGCCGTCCGATATCGTCGAATGCGGCGCCGCGGTAGTGGCTTATGGCGACGATGCCGCGGTGACCAAAGCCACGGCCGAGCATATTTATCACCAGGTGCTCAATGCCGAGGCCGATTTCGAGTTCGAATCCTTTTCCGCGGGTGAAGCGGTTGTCCGGGCGATGAGCAACGACTCGGATAAGCCGGTGGTGCTTGCTGATGCGCAGGACAATCCCGGTGCCGGCGGCACCTCGGACACGACCGGTTTGCTTGCGGCACTGGTGCACCAGGGCGCGCAACAGGCGGTGCTGGCAATACTATATGATCCCGAGGTTGTGGATATGGCGCATGCGGCCGGTATCGGTGCGGTACTCGATACCGAACTCGGCGCCAAGTCGGGATTCCCCGGGGTCGAGCCGTACCCGGGGCAATTCGAAGTCGAGGCGCTCGGCGACGGGCGTTTCGTGTTTACCGGCGCAATGAACCTGAACTCGAAAGCCGAACTCGGCAACATGGCTTTGTTGCGTATCGTCGATAATAACTCGGAGGTGCGCGTTGTAGTCGGCAGCGCGCGTTCGCAATGCCTCGATCTGGCGATGATTCGACATCTCGGTATTGAACCGACCGAACAGAAAATCGTCGCGGTCAAGAGCACGGTACATTTCCGTGCCGACTTCGACCCGATCTCGGCCGCGACCCTGGTAGTTTTATCGCCCGGAGCGAATTACTGCCGCCTGACCGATATGAAATACGAAAACCTGCGCGCTGGCGTGCGCCTGGGCCCAAGGGGTGTGGAACATAAAACCTGATCGATGCAAAATACAGGGAGAGGTTCATAATGAAAACAATGCTTTGACGCTAATGAGCCAATGGAGGTAGCTGGATCCGATCCCCAATACAATTAGTGGTTTGCTTCAAGGCACATCGATGTTCCGCTTGTATCGTTTTTATTTGCCTTTTGATCGGGAGTGTCTGGCCGATCGTTACGTTCGCGCAGGCGGAACTGACAATTGGCGTGCTCGCATTTCGCGGCGAGCAGGATGCACACGAGCGCTGGTCTCCGACTGCCGAATATCTGAGTTCGAGCATGGCCGAATACCAGTTCAAGATAGTGCCATTGAGCCTCGAAGGCATGCGCACTCATGTCGAACAGGACAAGCTTGATTTCGTGCTGACCAACACCGGGAATTACGTGGTACTCGAGGACGCGTTCGGCATATCTCGTCTGGCTACCCTGAAGGTGCGTCACCTGGGCCAGGATTTCACCCAGTTCGGTGCGGTAATCTTCACTCGTCGCGATCACCCGCAACTGAATCGAATCGAGGATATCGCGGACCATAGCATGATGGCAGTTAGCCGCAACGCATTTGGCGGATTCCAGATGGCCTGGCGCGAAATGATCGAGGTCGGGGTCGATCCTTTTGAGGATCTGGAGCGACTCCGGTTTATCGGGTTTCCACAGGACGAGATCGTGTACTCGGTGCTCGAACACAGGGTCGACGCTGGCACCGTGCGTAGCGGTACGCTAGAGCGCATGGCTGTCGAAGGGCTGATCGATATCGATAGTATCAAGGTGCTCGGTGCGAGGGATAGCGATGCTTTCCCATTCCTGCACAGTACCCGCCTTTATCCCGAGTGGCCATTCGCCAAGGCGCGCAAAACGCCCGAAAAGCTCGCGCAGCGCGTCGCGATCGCGCTGCTGCAGTTAGAACCGGATAGCGCTGCCGCCACCAGCGCCTTCGCCGCGGGCTGGACCATTCCGCTCGATTACGGCCCGGTGCACGAACTGTTTCGCCAGCTCGAAATAGCCCCCTATGAATACCTGGGTAAGCCGAGTCTTACCTCGGTCTGGCGGGAGTACAAGGGCTGGATCATATTCAGTCTGGCGATGATGTTGCTGTTAATAATGATGCTGGCGCTGATTGGTCGTGCCAATCGACGCATTTCGCAATCCGAACTGAAGTTCCGCGAGGAAGCCAACCAGCGCAGGCAGGCCCAGGAACTGCTGGCAAAACATAAGGATGAGCTCGAAGCAAGGGTCGCGGAGCGTACGGCAGAGCTGGCCGAGAGCAATCGGCTGGCGCAGGAAAACCAGGCCCAGCTGGCGCATATCTCGCGTCTCAACACCATGGGCGAGATGGCGACCGGAATTGCGCATGAACTCAACCAGCCGCTGACCGCGATACTGAACTACAGCAACGGTAGCCTGCGCTTGCTGCAAAGGCGTGGCAATGGCGATACCGAGTTGCACGAGGCCATCGTCAACATCGGTAACGATGCGCGCCGGGCCGCTGACATCATTAAGGGCCTGCGCGAGTTCATCAAGCGTGGTGAGCACAAACACGAGCATTTTAATCTGCGCAACTGCATCGATTCCGCGGTTGAGCTGCTGCACCCCCGCCTGGTTCAATATGGCATCGAGGTCAGGCTTAACTGTGCCAACGACGTTACCGATATCGTCGCTGACCGTGTACAGATCGAGCAGGTCGTAGTCAACTTGCTGGTCAACGCCGTTGACGCCCTTGGGGCCG
>CALZHS010000383.1 GCA_945787265.1 uncultured Gammaproteobacteria bacterium
GTTCGATTTGCCGTTAGGGGAGCTAACGCCGGGGCTGCTTGATAACAAGCTACCCCACTTTAACCGGCTGTTGCGGCTGGCAACTCCACAACCGAACCGGGCGTATACAGTCGATGAGATATTGAAAGCTGTAATAGGCCTGGAAGGCCCGACGGGGCTGCCATTGGCGCAGGCATTCGCGCAATCTGCATCGCATGAGCCACAGCATCTAATGTTGTCACAGGCAGTCCATTTACAGGCCGGCCTGCACAGCGCAGTGATTGTTCCGATTTCAAATCATGAAGAAAATTTGAAAGATATAAATATATTAATCAACGACTTAAATGCTATATTTAAAGTAGATTGTGATATAAGCGCTATCGCAGACGGACTGTTCCTGATGCAGCTGCACAGCTTTTCAGCACCCACCCATTTTCCTCACATTCTTTCGGTCCTGGGGAAAACCGCCAATCCCTACATCGAGCAGTCGCGCCAGATCTTGCCCTGGCACCAGCTGCTTAACGAGATACAGATGTTCATGCATCAACACCAGATAAACGCACAAAGGGTACGACGTGGACTGTTACCGATCAACAGCCTGTGGTGTTGGGGCGCGGGTGTTTTGCAAACCGTGCCTGGTGCGAAACCTGGCTGGTATTGTGACGATCCCGTCCTCAATCAGTTTGCACGAAGCCTGGAATTGAATCCCCAATCCTGTAGCAGGGTTGCTGAAATCGATAAAGTAGCCGATTCCGTGGTAATCGACCTGCGCCTGCTTGAACTGTTGAAGACGGGCGTGGCCGAAGATCTTGGCCAATTATTGCTCGATATCGACAGTAATTTGCTGCAACCGCTGATGCAGGCGGTCGAAAAGAATCGTTGCAGTTTAATGCTGATGGCAGGTTACGAGTTTGATTTCGAGCTCAAACCGGGTGCGGGGCTCAAATTCTGGCGCCCGCAGAAAACACTTTTGCACTGGGCCGGTGGCGCTCATGATTCCTGATAGAGTTAATCTTGTATTCGATACTATGCTACTGAATACTGTGCGAGAATATCGCAAATTCAGCGAGTGCAATTATGTCAACCATAAACCAGCTACCCAACTTCGCAACGGTGGAAGAAGTTGTCGAGGAACTGTCGCCGGGTTACCCGGTGTATTGCCTGCGACCGGCAGAACTGAAACGCCAGGCGAGCTATTTTCTCGAGACATTTCCGGGTCGGGTTATGTATGCGGTCAAGTGCAATCCCCACCTGGCGGTACTCCAGGCGTTATATGACGCCGGGATCCGGCATTTCGATACGGCTTCGCTGGCCGAAATCGCGTTGGTACGCGAACATTTACCCCAGGCTGATTGTTATTTCATGCACCCTGTCAAACCACGTGCCGCGATCGGAACTGCGCAAAACGTATACGGTGTCGACCATTTTGTTATCGATCACGAGAAAGAACTCAACAAGATCATCGATGTAACCGGGGGCGGTGACGGTAAGGTTGTGCTGGTAAGAATCGTGACCCCGGTGCACGATGCCCAGTATCAACTTTCAGATAAATTCGGTATTACCGCTGACCTGGCCCCGGAACTGTTGAATAAAGTGCATGACGCGAATTTTCAATCGGGTGTCGCGTTTCACGTTGGCTCCCAATGTCGTAATCCAGAGGCCTTCGTCGACGGGATCAACACTGCGCTCAATGTGATCGAGAAGGCTGACGTGCCGGTACATTATCTCGATGTCGGCGGTGGTTTTCCGGCCCTGTACGAAGACGATCGTCCGCCCGCGCTCAGCGCTTACTTTAAGGCGATCGAGGATGCTTTCGACCAGTCTCGTCTGCGGCGCGACTGTGTTTTGATGTGCGAACCGGGTCGTGCCCTGGTTGCGAGCGGGTGTACGCTGTTGACGCAAATTCAGCTGCGCAAGGATAACAAGCTCTATATCAACGACGGCGTTTATCAAAGCCTGTCCGAAACCCTGATGGGCAAGATGAAGCTGCCTGCGCGACTGATCAACCCGGACCGCGAAATTGTGCCCGAAAAACAGGATTTCACGATCCTGGGCCCTACCTGCGATAACCTGGATATACTGCCTGCACCTTTCTACCTTCCGATTGACGCCGAGGAGGGTGACTGGATTGAAATTGGTCAAACGGGAGCTTACAGTAACTCGGCTGCGACCCGCTTCAATGGCTTCTTTCCGGAAACTTTCGTATCGGTGGAGGCGCCACCGCTGTTGCCACAGTGACTAAAACCGGGGCATTATTCAAATCACTAGAGTATAAATCGATTGATAGATGTCACAGGTTGTAACCCCCAGGATTTTTAAATACCCCACGCCTGCGGTTGCCCTTATTGCCGGTATCGCATTGACGTCGATTACGGGGACAGTTCAAGGCATTTCTTTTGGTTTTGGAGAGCTAAGCTTTTTAAGTCTCTCGATCCCGTTTCTTATTGGTGCCGGCACTATTTTTATCGTTTCTCAGCTGCTACAACGGCGCTTTGACAGCCTGCGGCAAAACCTCGAGGATGAATTTAACAGACGTACCCGGGAATTAAGAAATACCGAAGGCCGCTTTCAGCAATATATCGAGACTTCCTCCGAATGGTTTTGGGAAACCGATCGAGATGACCGATTTGTGTTTTTATCCTCGCACCTTTATGAGGTCAGCGGTACAAGGCCTGAAGATGTCCTCGGTCGCAGGCGCATAGACCTGCGTCTCGACCCACCTGATCCAGCTGAAGAGGAGCAATGGGATTCTTACCTGAAGTTAATCGCAGCACGTCAACCTTTTAAAAATTTCAGATTTCGC
>CALZHS010000384.1 GCA_945787265.1 uncultured Gammaproteobacteria bacterium
CGCTCGGCCAGTTCTTCCGGCTGCGGGTCACGCCCCAGTTCCTGCAGCATCTGGCGCGAGATGCGGTTCAGCTTGTTGATGGTCTCGATCATGTGCACGGGGATACGGATAGTGCGGGCCTGGTCCGCAATTGAACGCGTGATGGCCTGGCGTATCCACCAGGTTGCATAGGTCGAAAATTTATAGCCCCTGCGATACTCGAATTTATCCACCGCCTTCATCAGACCGATGTTGCCTTCCTGGATCAGGTCGAGGAACTGCAGTCCGCGATTGGTGTATTTTTTCGCGATCGAGATGACCAGTCGCAGGTTAGCCTCGATCATTTCCTTTTTCGCGCGGCGTGCCTTGGCTTCGCCGATCGACATCTTGCGATTAATCTCCTTGATTTCGTGGATCGACAGGTTGGAGGCCTTTTCGATGTTCTTCAGGCGCTTCTGGTAACGCAAAATCTCCTCTTTGCAGTTTGCCAGCGTCTTGACGTATTTTTCTCCCGACTTCAGGTGGCCATCGATCCAGTTAAGATTGGTTTCGTTAGCCTTGAAGGTTTCGATAAAAGTTCGGCGCGGCATGTTCGCCTGCTTCACGCAGATGTCAAGAATGGTGCGTTCGTTGGTCCGAATACGATTGATAACGTCTTTCAGGTTGATGCTGAGCCTGTCGATAAACAGCGGCAGCAGCTTGATCAGCATCAGTTCGTTAACGGCGCGGTTCATATTGCGTTCGTATCCCTTGACGTCACCCTTGGGGATACAGTTCATGGCGCGGTTAAACGCGCGCTCAATGGTAGTGAAGCGTTTTGCGGCTTCCTCTGGGTCCGGACCGGTATCTTCGACGCCAGCGTCTTCATCGTCATCGCTGACCTGCGCTGCCGCTGGCAGTGGGATAGAGTCGGGATCTTCAGTCGGATCGACGAAACCTACCAGCAGATCACTGAGCTTGGCCTCGTCTTCCTTGACCTCGTTATAGCGCTCGAAGATCAGGCGCATCGTATCGGGATAGCGAGCGAGCGAGCTCATCGCCTGGTTGAGGCCGTTTTCGATGCGGCGGGCGATCTTGATTTCGCCCTCGCGGGTGAGCAGTTCGACCGTCCCCATTTCACGCATGTACATGCGCACCGGGTCGGTAGTACGTCCGAACTCGCTGTCGAGTGAAGCTAACGCTGCGGCCGCTTCTTCGGCTGCGTCTTCATCCGGCTCGGTTTCGGTATCGCTCAGTATGTCAGTGGATTCTGTCGGTGCTGACTCATGGACCTTGATGCCCATGTCGTTGATCATACGGATGATGTCTTCTATCTGTTCCGGTTCGACGATGCCTTCAGGCAAATGATCGTTTACTTCGGTGTAGGTCAGAAAGCCCTGTTCTTTGCCCTTGGCAATGAGTTCTTTAAGCCGGGATTGCTGATCTTGATCCATGTTGCCTCGAAATTGGTAAAAGTTGCAGTGAACACCCCAGTATATAAGACTTTTTTTGCATTTTCCAAGTTAAGCAGTGACTAATGCTGATTTGTGAACAATTTTCTATGTTCCCGCTTTTCTGCCTCGGAAAGCGCTTCGCCCGACTGTAGTTTGGTTATCAGCTGCCGCTGTCGATGATTGACATACTGATCCCGAAGTCTTTCCAGGCAATCGGCGAACATCCGCTCCAGGCTTTCGTCATTCTCTACCGGGGGTTCCATTGCGGCGAGCTTGTAAAGATGGGTTTCGTGATCGTCACCCTTGAAGCGGTCAAGCAGGTTCTGCGTACTGATTCCAGGTTCATCATGGATACGATCGAGAAGCTTGAGCAGGAGGTCAATGCCGGGTATGCCGCTATCGGCAAGTTCGTCGTGAGTACCGGTCGACAGCGCCAGCGCGGGTCTCTTCAACAGCAGGTTAATGGCGAGCCGGGTAGGGGTCCAGTGCTGTTCAGGCAGCCTGTTGACAGTCGCAATAGCGGGCTTATCCTCGCCGAGCAGTCGCAACATGCGCGTATCGATGCGTTGTCCGATACGCTGCTCGACCTCGGCCAGTATCTGGTCCTTAAGGCTCTGTAAAGGAATCTGCTTGAAGTAGGGCCGCAGGCGATCGAGAAGCTGTGCCCGGCCCTCTGGCGTTTTGATGTTGCATTCTGTCAGCAAGGTTTCAAACAGGTACTCGGTCAGCGTCGACGATCGATCGACCTGCTGGCTAAACGCATCGCTGCCAAACTCGCTGATGTAGCTATCCGGATCCTGGCCCTCTGGCAGGAACAGGAACTTCGCGAGACGACCTTCCTTGAGCGAAGCCAGGCATTGTTCGAGCGAGCGCCAGGCCGCTTTCTTGCCGGCGGCATCGCCATCAAAACAGAAGACGAGGTTTTTGCAAACGCGAAACAACGTTTCGATCTGCCGATTGTTGATCGCGGTACCGAGCGTCGCGACCGCGGTTTTCACCCCGTGTTCGGCGAGCGCCACGACGTCCATGTATCCCTCGGTTATAAAGATACGTTCGATATTGGTAACCTCTTTCTTCAGTTCGTAGAGCCCGTAAATTTCGTCGCTTTTGTGAAACAGGGTTGATTCCGGAGAATTTAGATACTTGGGATTGTCCTCGGGATTAATCACGCGCCCGCCGAAGGCAATGGTGCGACCGCGACGATCCCGAATCGGAAACATCAGCCGATGACGGAAGCGATCATAGGGTTTACCCGCCTCTTTTTTTACCAGCATACCGGTGTCGACGAGCTGTTGCTCATCGCCGTCGAGGTTGTTCCAGCCCGGCGGAGAGTAGCCGATGGCAATCGCTTTCGCGGTCTGCCCGGTACTCAATTGCTTCCGGGGTCTGCTTCAGCCGTTCTTGAAAATATTTCGAGCAATGCTCCAGTGACTGGTACATTGATTCGAGCCCCGGCGCAGGTTTGGCTGGCGCGCTGCCCTTTTCATAGGGCACCTCGAGCCCGAGCGATTGTGCCAGCGACTCGACGGCCTCGACGAACTCCATGTGGTCATAGTCCATCAGGAAGCCGACCGCGTTACCCGATTTCTGGCAGCCGAAACAATGATAAAACTGCTTGCTCGCGCTAACCGAAAAGGACGCGGTTTTCTCACCGTGGAAGGGGCAGCAGGCCCAGTACTCGCGACCTTTCTTTTTTAGCGGCACGCGACTGTCAATAACCTCGACGATATCGACCCGGTTGAGCAGGTCGTCGATAAAGTTGCGTGGGATTCTGCCCGCCATCGCGACTAGGCCTCAGCGCGATTGCTACGCGGCATTGCTTTGCAGTGTTTCCAGCAAGGAATCAAACTCGGCCGCTTTCGGCTTGACCATCCAGATCTTGCGCTGGAAGTGGTTGAAGTTTTCGAGTATGTACTGGCCCCACTCGCTGCGGGTCTCCTCGACATATTCGTCGATCGCGGCCTGCAGGTAGACGCGATGACTTTCCATCGATTCGTCCGCGATGCGATAGATTTCGATAAGCTCCTTGTTAACCCGGTCAAAGAAGTTGCGGTCGAGGTC
>CALZHS010000385.1 GCA_945787265.1 uncultured Gammaproteobacteria bacterium
GCGCTGTAGCGACTGGAGGTATGGTGATACTGGGCCTGGCGACGCGACCAGCGCTCGATGATGACGAGCACAAACACGAACATCAGCAGGATCGCCGCCAGCTTGGCCGCGGCGGTACCGTCACCAAGACCGAACCAGGTGCGAAAAATACCTGTCGTAAAAACGCCCAGCCCGAAGTAGGAAACCGTGCCGTAGTCCGCCAGGGTCTCCATCAGCGCCAGCGATAAACCCGCGACAATGGCGGGACGTGCCAACGGTATCGCGACGCGATAAAAACTGGCCCAGGCCGAGCAGCCCAGGGTCCTGCTTACTTCGAGCACGCAAACCGATTGCGCCAGAAACGAGGCGCGCGAAAGCAGGTACACGTAGGGATAAAGCACCAGTGAAAACATCGTCACCGCGCCGCCGAGTGAACGCACCTCGGGAAAGTAGTAATCACGCAAACCCCAACCGGTAAGCTCCCGGATCCAGGTCTGCACCGGGCCGGCATAGTCGAACATCCCGGTGTAGGTATAGGCGATGATGTATGCCGGAAACGCCAGCGGTAACAGCAGGGCCCAGGCGAAAAAACGCTTTCCCGGGAACTCGCACACGCTCGTCAACCAGGCACAACCCACACCGATCAGCAAGGTCCCGCAGCCGACTCCCAGCATCAGCAACGCCGAGTTCAACAGGTACTCGCCAAGCACCGTACTGATCAAATGCTGCCAGACCTCGTTAGCAGGATGGATGATAAAACTAGCGATGGTGAAAATCGGCAGACTGAACAGGATGGCACCCAGTAATATTCCCGGTTTCCAAACGCGTTGCAGGTAGGGGTAACTTGCGATCACTCTATTCTTCTGATTACTACTCGATGTTGGTCAGGATGGCCACGCGGCAACTGAACCGGGAAAATTCGTTTGCTGCATGCCGATAAATTTACTGGTTTGCGCACTCGTTTCAGCGCTAAACTTGCGTTGCGGTAAATCACACAAACCCGCAAGAACACAGTACAGATTCTAATGAATATAGATAACAACGTAAATAATAACAGTTCTCATTCGCATTAAACATGGATGTAATTCCCGATAAGCACGATTTGCTCGACGAAAATCGTTTCCTGTGGCAGGACATTGTTGTCCATTTGCAGGAAACAAATGCGCAAACGCAGGACGTTGTCAAAATCGAACGCCTTGCGATCGCAAGCTCCTACGCGCTACAGCAGCTACAACGCTGCCCGGATTGGACCGGATCCCTGCTCCAGCTCGAGGAATTCACGCTTGAACCAAATGCCATCGCATGCGACAGCAGTAACAAAATCGACCTTGATCGCGTCAAGCAGGCATTGCGTCAGTATCGCCATCGAAAAATGGTCGAAATCATTTACCTGGACGTGGTGGCCGCCAACCCGGTCGAGATGACGCTACGACATTTGAGCGACCTGGCCGACCAGCTGATCCGGGAAGCCTTGCAGGCCTGCCAGCAACAGCTCTCGGCAAAGCACGGACAGCCGCTGGACTCGAACGGCGATGAAATGGAACTGAATATTATTGCCATGGGTAAACTGGGCGGGGGTGAACTTAACTTTTCATCCGATATCGACCTGATCTGCTGTTACGACAGTGATGGAGAACTCGACGGCTACGGCCAACTGAGTTACCAGGAATACTTCAGTCGCCTGGTCAAGCTGTTCACACAGGTGTTGAGCGAAACCACGGCCGACGGTTTCGTTTACCGGGTCGACCTGCGCCTGCGGCCCTGGGGGGAGTCCGGACCGGTTGCCCTGAGTCACAGTGCGCTCGAACACTACTACCAGTTACACGGGCGCGAGTGGGAACAGTACGCGCTGGTCAAGGCACGTATTTTAACCGGGGGTGAGGCCAGTATTAACTATCTTGCCTCAATCATCAGGCCGTTTGTTTACCGCAAGTACCACGATTACCGCGTGTTTGAAGGACTAGCCACACTCAAACAAAAGATTGATGCCCAGGCAAAATCTAAAAAGATGCGCGTTAATATAAAGGTTGGCCGGGGCGGAATTCGGGAAATCGAGTTTTTTGTCCAGGCTTTTCAGATCCTCAAGGGCGGGCGCAATCATCAACTGCAGCAGCCCGGGATTTTTTCCTGCTTCGACGCGCTGGAACAACACGGGATAGTCGATGCCGAAACCATCCGGGAAATGCGCACGGCTTACTGCTTTTTAAGATTGCTGGAAAATCGGATCCAGATGTACGACGACCAGCAAACCCACGATCTACCCGTTAACCCTTTGCAGCAAACACGCATTGCGACGACGCTGGGCTTTAGCGACTGGGCGACGGTTGTCGCACAACTGCAGCAGCATCGCGATCAGGTTTACCGCTGTTTTAGCGAGCTATTCGAGCAGGATGTTGCTTCCGGCCCGGAGCTGCTGATAGACGATGGTTTTGCCGAGGCAATCGATGACGACAGGCGATGGGAATTTATCGATAACGCCGGGATTGATGAAGACCGGGAGATTAATCAATCACTTAATCGATTTTTACAATCGAAGGCCTGGAGTTTCATGTCGGCAAAGGCAAAGCAGCGCTTCAGCACGCTGTTACCGATTTTGATCGAGGCCATCCGGCCCTGCCCTCATCCGGCTATCCTGTTTGAGCGATTCATGCGTTTGTTTTCGTCGATTGCGGGACGCAGCGTCTATTTTGAGCTGCTGTTTCAAAACCAGTCACTACTGCAAAAGCTGGCCTCCCTGTTCGACAAAAGCGCCTGGATCGCCGAAGAAGTTTCGCAGTACCCGATGC
>CALZHS010000386.1 GCA_945787265.1 uncultured Gammaproteobacteria bacterium
CGGGACGGTCAAGTGGTTTAGCAATGTGAAGGGTTATGGTTTTGTGAATACGGATGAGGACGAGGATCAGGACATTTTTGCTCACTTCTCCGCCATCGAGATGGATGGATACAAAAAACTGACCTCGGGACAGAAAATAGAATTCGAAATCGATGAGGGCCCCAAGGGGCTGCAGGCTCAGAATATACGATCGATCAGCAGCTGACGGCCTGAACTTTTTGCGCTGACTGCTGTCTTTAGAATCAGTAATTACCCGTTTTAATCTAAAGTCTCAGGATACGGCCGGTCGCCATTTGGCGCCGGCTGTTTTTATTCCCGCTAATTTATTCTGATGTATAATCCCGCGCTTGAGAAAAATGAAATATACAGGGGAAAAAATGAGTTACCAGCATATCAAGATACCCACCGAAGGCCAGGCAATTACTGCAAACGAAGATCTCAGCCTGAATGTTCCGGATGATCCGATCATCCCTTTCATCGAAGGCGATGGTATTGGCGTCGATATTTCCCCGGTTATGATCAAGGTGGTGGATGCTGCGGTCGAGAAGGCTTACCAGGGCACGAAAAAGATCGCGTGGATGGAGATATACGCCGGCGAAAAAGCAACCTCGATTTATGGTGAAGACGAATGGTTACCCGATGAGTCCCTGGCCGCAATGAAGGACTATATCGTCTCGATAAAGGGTCCACTGACCACCCCGATTGGTGGCGGCATTCGCTCCCTGAACGTTTCCATTCGCCAACGTCTCGATCTCTATGCCTGCGTCAGACCGGTACGCTATTTCAGCGGTATCGAGACGCCATTGAAGCGCCCCGAGGATACCAACATGACTATCTTCCGTGAAAATACCGAGGATATTTACGCCGGCATAGAGTGGGAAGCAGGCAGCGCAGAGGTCAGGAAAGTCATTAACTTCCTGACTGACGAAATGAACGTCACCAGTATTCGTTTCCCTGAAACATCCGGCATATGCATAAAGCCGGTGTCGTCCGAGGGCACCCGTCGCCTGGTGCGCAAGGCATTTCAGTATGCAATCGATAACGACAAAAGTTCGGTCGCCCTGGTACACAAGGGCAACATCATGAAATTCACCGAGGGTGCTTTCAGAAACTGGGGTTATGAACTCGCGGCTGAACTGTACGATGCCAGGGAGATCGGGGCCGGGCCCTGGTGCGAGTTCACAAATCCCAAAACTTTTCTACAACAGATCCTGACGCGCCCGACCGAGTACGACGTGATCGCAACCCTGAACCTGAATGGCGATTACATTTCCGACGCGCTGGCGGCACAGGTGGGTGGAATTGGTATCGCCCCGGGGGCCAATATTGCCGACACCATCGGTGTTTTTGAGGCAACCCATGGTACCGCGCCAAAGTATACCGGTATGAACAAGGTCAATCCTGGCTCTATCATCCTTTCCGCAGAAATGATGTTGCGCTACATGGGTTGGGCGGAAGCGGCCGACCGGGTCATCGCCGGCATGGAGGGGGCGATCGGGGCCAAGCAGGTCACCTACGACCTGGCGCGTAACGAGCCTGATGCAACCGAGTTAAGTTCGTCGGCATTTGGTGACGCGGTCATCAGCCACATGGGCTAGTTTAAATCGGTCCTATGCAGCTCGTTGTCACGGATGATACGGGCCGAAATTTCTTCCACTGACATCTCCGAGGTGTTGATGTAAGGAATTTCATGACGCCGATACATATCCTCGACCGCACGTAATTCGTAGCGGCACTGCTCCAGGGATGAATAGCGACTGTCGGGTCGACGCTCTTGCCTAACATTGGCAAGTCGAGTCAAATTTGTAGTGAGACCATAGAGGCGCTCCTTGAAAGGCCGCAGCGGTTCGGGAAGTTTTTCGTACTGCATGTCTTCTTCCGTGATTGGATAGTTTGCAGCCTTGATACCAAACTGTAATGCCAGGTAAAGACAGCTAGGCGTCTTGCCTGAACGAGACACGCCGAGCAGGATTATATCCGCCTCGTCGTAGCTATGCGTTCTGCCACCATCATCGTGCTGCATCGCAAAATCAATGGCTTCGATACGTGATTCGTAGAGTGACGGATTTACGGTTCGATGCGATTGACCGGGCTGATGATGCTGTGCTGCGAGCACTTTTTCCAGCCGTGGCAAGATGTCGCCGAAGGGATCGATCACGAGGGCCTTGGTTTGATTGATGATCTTCATCAGGTCGTCGTCCCCCATGGTACAGATGACGATTGGTAACTGGTTTGCCTCGTTAATGCCGCAGTTGACCTCCTCTGCCACGGCATGCGCTTTTTCGAGGGTATCGATAAACGGGATGGTGCGAGTCTGAAACTTGTGGTCGGGAAATTGTGCGAGCAGGCTCAGACCCAGGGTCTCGGCCGTTATTGCAGTACCGTTGGAAAGAAAAAATACCAGGCGTGTCGGGGATTGCATTTTGCTGCGAGATCTCTCAATTGGTTTCGGTTTAAGGTTGATATACTAGTATACTCGGGCCCTGAAAAGTAACTTCGATCGTCTTACCAAAGAGTAACCATAATGTCTGAAAATATTATGCCGTTGGACCAGTTGGGCATGAATGATGTGCCTCGTGTCGGTGGGAAAAACGCTTCACTGGGGGAAATGATTAGCAACCTGGGTAATCTCGGAATCGAGGTACCTGGCGGTTTCGCGACCACTGCCAACGCCTTTAATGATTTCCTGGACCGGGCCGGTATTCGTGACAGGATTCATCAAAAACTCGATCGGCTTGACGCCGACGATGTCAGGCAACTCGCTGCCGCCGGCCTGGATATTCGAGGCTGGATTATTGACTCCGCCCTGCCCGACTCATTGCAGCAGGAGATTACCCAGGCCTACCAGGCAATGGCTATCGATGGTAAAGATCCAACCGTGGCGGTACGTTCGTCGGCAACCGCGGAAGACTTACCCGATGCTTCTTTTGCCGGCCAGCAGGAAACCTACCTGAATATCCGCGGCATAGACAACGTACTGCATGCAATCAAACTCGTGTTTGCCTCCCTGTTCAACGATCGGGCGAGTTCTTACCGGGTGCACCAGGGATTCGAACATGCCGACGTATCGCTGTCGGCAGGTATTCAGCGCATGGTACGCAGTGACCTGGCCTCCAGCGGGGTTATGTTCAGCATCGATACGGAATCAGGTTTCGAGGACGCAGTATTTATCACCAGCAGTTACGGCCTGGGTGAGACCGTGGTGCAGGGTGCGGTCAATCCGGACGAATTCTACGTGTATAAAAAAACGCTGGGCATTGCCAGGCGCAGTATCCTGCAGAAAACGCTCGGCAGTAAATTGATCAAGATGATCTACGCCAGCGGCGAGTCCCCGGAGAAAGCTATTCAGACAGTTGACGTAGACGAGGCAGAGCGATGTCGATTTTCGATAAATGACGACGAGATAACGGCACTCGCAAAAATGGCCGTCACCATAGAATCGCACTATGACAGACCAATGGATATCGAATGGGCCAAGGATGGTGAAAGCGGCAAACTGTATATCGTCCAGGCGCGACCGGAAACCGTTCAATCCCGGGCGGGCCAGATTATCGAGCGCTACCAGCTCAAGCAGACCTCGGAAGTACTGGTCAGCGGGCGCGCAGTTGGCAACCGCATCGGCCAGGGCAAGGCAAAGGTTATAAATGACCTGTCGCAGATGGACCAGATCGAAGCGGGTGATGTTCTGGTCACCGATATGACGGACCCCGATTGGGAGCCGATCATGAAAAGGGCTGCCGCGATCATCACCAATCGAGGTGGACGCACCTGTCATGCGGCAATTATTGCGCGCGAGCTGGGGATAC
>CALZHS010000387.1 GCA_945787265.1 uncultured Gammaproteobacteria bacterium
ATTGAGACGGTGTCACAATCAATATTTTCATCCCACGTTATTGTAACGTCACTGTCAGGAACCACGGCTACTGCTCCATTCAACGGATCATTTAAACTTACTGCAGGCTCGTTTATATTTATTGTGACCTGTCCAGGTGAATAGTCGGCAATTATTGGTCCACTGCCGTCATCGGTAATCCCATAAATAAAGTAACTTCCTGCCGGCATTAATGCAGTGTTCCATTCGCAGATTCTGCCTGTGCCTTCGTCTGCTGGACAGAGAGCGGTTGTGATTTCAGTGCCATTCAGACCGCTGCTGTCATTATCACTGTAAAAGGTTACGGTCACATCGTCATCAATGTCTTCGAGGTTATAAATAATATTGAAGGTATCGCCTTCAAATATGGTATCGTCGGTGCCATCGGGGTCAGTAATAGTTAATGTAGGTAAAGTGTTAGCAGCATTGATCGTAACTTGACCAGATGAATAGGTCTTGACCGGTCCGCTGCCGTCGTCAGTAATACCATGAATATAGTAGCTGCCTGCTGGCACGCCCGTTGTGTTCCAGGCACAGGTGAATCCCGTGCCTTCCGGAGCTGACTGACATGGTCCGGTAATAGGTGTCCCATCATGTCCTGAAGCGTCGGTATCATAGGAGAAGGCGGCTGTAATTACATCATCTGCATTAGGATCTGTGAGTGTATAGGTAATGTTGTAACTTTCATCTATTAAGATAGTATCATCAGTGCCGTCAGGGTCAGATATGGACAGTGTTGGCGGTACGTTCTGTGGATATATGGTCAACGTTCCTGATGTGGCTTTTACTGCTCCATAACCATCATTTCCACATTCGCCATTGCTTCACGGTTGTTGCGATAGTACTGTATAACTTCCTCGGGTTTTCCATAGCCTGCAGATATTACAGTTAGCTGCTGGGAAACCTTTTCTTGGTCTAATTTGATTTCTTTTTTCTGCACGATTTCACTAATAATCAGACCCAGTGAGATTCTTTTTATCGCCCATCGGTGCAAGCATGAAAATCACCGAGTTGACCAGCCCGTGCAGGTCGAAATCCCTGGATTCGATGACGATCTTTCCGGCCTCGATCTTGGCAATATCGAGCACATTTTCGATCAGTTCCAGCAGTGTATTGGCTGAATTGTGCATGGTGTTGACGAGTTCCTGCTGCTCGCTGTTCAGCTTGGTCTCGCGCAGCAGGTCGCCCATGCCGATGACGCCGTTCAGCGGCGTTCTGAGCTCGTGCGACATGTTGGCGAGGAAGCGGCTCTTGGCGTCGTTGGCCTGCTTGGCCATGTCCACCGCGGCGTGCAATTTCTTGATCAGGAAACTGGCGTAAATCGGCAGCAGGCAAATTGTCAGTAGCAGGCTAATACCGAAGATGCGGTGTTGCTGCCAATAATCGCCCCAGATGACGACCGCGGAAAAGCCGAGAATGGCGATGAACTGGGAGATGTAAAGATTGGTGAGGCCGTAGCGAAAGCCGTTGCCAAGGATAACCCAGGGATAAATCACGAAAAACAGTACGGTTTCCGCACCAGTGTGATACATCAGCCACGACAGCAGACCCATGTCCAGCACTGCACCGCAAATCCGTCTGAGCTGCGATGGTACGGGATTGATGACAATTGCGGCAAAAATCGCCAGAGCAGACGTGTAGTAGACAATGCACATCAGCCCCACCAGCGAAGTGAGTGTACTGACGAAGGTTTCGTCCTGGCCCCAGGGGATATAGACGTAAGTTACGACGATGAAACCGATCGCAAGCCTCAACTTGGCCTGTTCTGGTTCAGAGTCGCCGGTGCCTTTCAGTCTTCTGCTTAATCGACCAAAAATGCCGGATTTTGTATTGGTGGAGGCCATCTATAAAATTGGAGACGGCTATCAGCCGTCACTGAATGTTTTATAGATACTGGTTATATTGTCGAGCCGTTCGAAAAAGGCTTCAACGCAAATCGGGTCGAACTGGGTGCCCGCATGCTTGTGCAGGTAATCCTGGGCATCCTTGGCGTCCCAGGCGCGTTTATAGGGCCTGGCTGAAACCAGTGCATCATATACGTCCGCCACCGTGACGATGCGCGCCACCAGCGGAATGTCTTTACCCGAAATACCGTTTGGATAGCCGGTGCCGTCGAAACGTTCATGATGATTAAGTGCGATAATCGAACCGGTCTGGATATAGCGCGATTGACTGTGCGATAAAATCGAGTGGCCGATAATGGTATGCTGCTGCATGGTCGTCCACTCGGTTGGTTCGAATTTCCCGGGCTTGAGCAGGATCTTGTCCTGAATCCCAATCTTGCCGATGTCGTGCATTGGCGCGGCATACTCGATTTCGTCACACTCTTTTTCGCTGAGGCCGAGGGCTTCGGCGATCTCGCGTGAATACTTGGCCATGCGCACAACATGGTTGCCGGTCACCTCGTCACGGTATTCTCCCGCCTTGGCGAGACGCAGCAGGGTTTCATGTTCCCGTGAGACAATTTGCTGGGTCGCAACCTCAACCTGTCGTGCCAGCCAGTCGGCACGATCCTGGATGATGGATTGCTGTTCATGCAGCTTGAGCAGGTTACGACAGCTGGTGCGGCATTCGATCTGGTCGATTGGACGAGTCAGGAATGCCGTTGCCCCGGCTTCCAGGGCATCGTAGCGGACCGATTTTTCGCTCACCACGGTAATCATCATGATCGGGATATCCTGGCAGGCCGACCTGGCACGAATTTGCTTGATCAGCTCGACGCCATTAATATCGGGCATCGGGCGTTTTCATAAGGTTCGATATTTGAGTCCTTTGGAATATCGGCTTTCTTATCTGTGCTCGAAATCAATTCTCTCACCCCATATCGATCCAGAGAGGATCGCGCATAGTAGCAATATCAATGACTTATGTCGCTTTTGTAAACGTTGCTTTATGAGCTTGGTTATAAGCTGCAGTTTGATCGTTTGGTAATTTTATTCAATAAAATCAAACTACTGTGAGACATACTTCTCAAACCAGGTGAAAATCCGGAAATATCTGTAAATATGTCACTTTCATATAGTTGTAGCACAAATTCCAAAATCCGCCTGCTCGCGTTGCTATTTTTTTCGATTGCGAGCCATGCTCCCGGCGCCCTCGCTGTGCCCGATACGATTGATATAAAGATTGGTCAAACCAGTTACCGGGTCGAACTTGCGCGGACATCAGCGCAGCGTCGCCAGGGTTTAATGCATCGTGAACGACTTGCCCGTAACGGTGGCATGTTGCTGGTCTATCCGCGATCCGGCGATCATCGAATCTGGATGAAGAACATGCGCATTCCATTAAGGGTTCTTTGGATCGACGAGCACTTCAAGGTGCTGCAAATCCAGCGACTTGTTCCCTGCCAGGTGTCTCCATGCCCGGTATTTTCAACACCATTGCCAGCCCGGTATATCCTCGAGTTAAGCGATGATGAACACGATGTCAAACCAGGCGACGAGGTCCAGGGACTCAATGCCCTGTAGGCAGAATGCGACGCTTGTAGCTTAATTTTAACCAGATGTGTGCCAGCACCAC
>CALZHS010000388.1 GCA_945787265.1 uncultured Gammaproteobacteria bacterium
CTGCCGGCCTTTCAGCTGGCTATCTGGGCAAACGAAACCTATGCCGACATGATCGACGCGGCGTTTGTAAAACTCACCTACCACTCCATCGCGCTCGCGCTAAGCGCCGCGGCACTGGCCGTCGTGTTCGCGCTGTTCCTCGGTTATGGCAAACGCCTGTTCACGGGTTACGCGGTGGCGGCTTCAATTCGCGTTGTCGCAACCGGTTATGCAATACCCGGCACCGTGGTCGCCGTTGGTGTCATTATTCCCTTTGCCTGGATTGATAACAGCATTGACACTGCGATGCGTGAACACTTTGGATTTTCAAGCGGACTGCTGCTAAGTGGCAGCCTGTTTGCAGTGATGTTCGCTTACATGGTGCGTTTTCTGGCGGTTTCGATTCAGTCGGTCGAGTCGGGACTGAGCAAGATCAAGCTATCGATGGACGATGCGGCGCGTTCTTTATCCTATACACCGTTTGAAATTCTGCTGCGAGTGCATTTGCCGTTAATGAAAGGTACCGTACTGACGGCATTCCTGATCGTGTTTGTCGATGTCATGAAGGAGCTGCCGGCGACGCTGATACTGCGTCCCTTCAACTTCAACACGCTTGCCGTCAGAGCCTTCGAACTCGCGTCAGACGAGCGCCTCGCCGATTCCTCGACGGCGGCGTTAATGATAGTAGCGGTGGGCCTGGTGCCTGTTATCCTGCTCAGTCACAGTATAAAAGGCTCCCGGGCAGGTTCATGACCTCAAAACTGGATGTAGAAAAACTGGATGCGGGCTACGACGATCTGCAGGTCCTGAACCAGATCAGCTTCTCGCTACGGCCGGGAGAAATCGGCTGCATGCTGGGACCGAGTGGCTGCGGCAAGACCACGGTGTTACGCGCTATTGCCGGTTTCGAACCGGCCTGGCACGGGCGTATCCTGATTGACGATACCGTGGTCAGTTCGCGTAAATTCAATCTGCCACCCGAAAGACGTAATATCGGCATGGTGTTCCAGGATTTCGCATTGTTCCCGCACCTGAGGGTCGAGGATAACGTTCGCTTCGGGCTGAAGGGACTGAGCCATAAGCAACAGCAGACTCGAATCCAGGAGATGCTTGCGATTGTTGGCATGCCGGCCTATGCCCAGGCATATCCGCACCAGCTCTCGGGTGGTCAGCAGCAGCGCATTGCGCTGGCGCGCGCATTGGCACCGCGCCCCCGAATCCTGCTGCTGGACGAACCCTTCTCGAACATGGACGTTGAACTGCGTGAGCAGCTCGCGCGCGAGGTCAGAAGTATCCTGAAACAGGAAGACAATACGGCCATGCTGGTAACCCATGATCAAAACGAGGCATTTGCCATGGCTGACCAGATTTGTGTCATGAATGAAGGCAGCATACTGCAGCAGGGCAGCGGATACGATCTCTATCACAAGCCGGCGAACCGGTTTGTCGCCGATTTTATTGGCCAGGGCGTCATTATTCCGGCCACGGTTGAAAGCCCAACCTCGGTCAAAACCGACCTTGGCGTGATTCGGGGTGACAGCAGGATCGAGGCCGAACCGGGCATGATGGTGGATATCCTGATTCGACCGGACGATGTCGTACACGATGATGACTCCGAGGATTCGGCAATTGTCGTCGAAAAGGCATTTCGCGGTGCTGACTTTTTGTATTTTTTACGCATGGATAGCGGAATTGAGGTAATGTGTCTTGCACCCAGCCACCATAACCATAAAATTAACGAACGCATCGGGATTCGGCTCAACGTTGACCACCTGGTCATCTTTTCCCGCAGCTAGGTTCGCGATCAAAGTTCGAGATTAAATGATCAGCAAAATACTTATCACCCTGGCGGTCATCGTCGGATGCATGTGGATGCTGTCGGCGCGCGCGAAACCGGCGCTGAAAACGATTCCCAATCCTGACGCCCAGCGTAACAAAATACTACTGCGTAATGGAGCAATTGGATTTATGGCAATCATGGCCGTTGCCGCCGGAACCATGATTTACCTTGAAGTCGATGACCGCAGTGCGGTCGTCACCGTGCATGTCATCAACACGCAATCGGGCGCCAGGAAGTCTTACCGGGTCATGAAAAACGATATTCACAGCGATGGATTCACCACGCTGGATGGCCTGCAGGTGTTTGTTGCCGGAATCGAGCGAATTGAAATCGAAACCCGCTAAAGCTGCTGATTAAGATCGAATCCGGTCCTTGATCGCCTCAATGACCGTTATCACATCTGAACTGGAAACCGATACCAGCAAACCCTCATCGCGATAAAACGATACCAGTGGAGCCGTCTGTTTGTTATACACCTGCAACCGGTTTTCGATCGCCTCCTCGGTTTCATCATCGCGTTGTACAATTTGACTGCCGCAGACGTCGCAGACACCGTCTACCTTTGGCGGCTTGGATTTGACGTTGTAGATCTCGCCGCAGTTGGTGCAGGTGCGGCGGGTGGTCAGTCGGTCGATAATCACGTCGCGAGGGATATCGAGCTCCAGCGCACAATCGAGCTTGTCCCCGAGTTTTGCCAACAGCGCCTTCAAGGCCTCGGCCTGCGGTATGGTGCGTGGAAACCCATCGAGCAGGTATCCCTGCTTGCAGTCTTCTTGCTGCAGGCGTTCTTCCATGATTCCCATGATGAGCTCGTCGGTGACCAGGTCGCCGGCCTTCATCGCCGCTTCTGCCTGTTTTCCGAGTTCGGTGCCTGCGGCAACCGCACCGCGCAGAATATCGCCGGTTGATATCTGTACCGATCCGTCTTGCTG
>CALZHS010000389.1 GCA_945787265.1 uncultured Gammaproteobacteria bacterium
TCCTGTGCCAGTGCGATGCTGTTACCAAATACAAGCGACAGGCAAACGATACTCAATAGCAGAGGTTTGTGGCCAATCAAACAGCGATACATTTCTTTGATCTCCCAGGTTTTAAAGGGTTAAGCAGCAATAAGCTAGCAAATTCCAAATGCGAATGCAAATGTAAATCATTCTCATTTAAAATATCATTCCTCGCCATTCTAGCCCCGAAAACGCGCCAGATAATTGATTGAAGTCAAGTATCCAAGCCTGTTGCTGATCACTCGAATCATCCCTATCATAGTTTTCAAATTACCTGCGTTGAGCACCCTATGAGCTTCGGCATTACCAAAACCATTCCCGCGTCAGCCGGGATTGAAACCCTCGACTCGCTGTACGACGGCAGCCGCAGGGAATACGAGTTTCACATGGCGGGCACCGAGCCGAAACGGCTCAAGGTCGGCGATTACGTGTACACGATTTTCAAGGACCAGCTGCACGGGCGTCTCAAGATCAAGAAATTTATCACCGGCGCAACCAACCCGGGATCGGGAAAACCCCGTATCCTGATCATCGTCGAGGCACCGGGAGAGCGACTGCAGTCGCCGGTTGCCAAAAGAGGCCATCGCGGCACACGCTATACCGAGGGTGAGGACTGGCCTGCATGATCGAAATTTCGGACGCTGAACGAGGCAGCTTCGACAAGGACGGTTTCTTGATTGTCGACCGCCTGATCGACAGCACTATCGTACCGGATCTTCATCAGGCCTTTACCGACCTGTTTCGTGGCAAGTTCGAAACCGGCGTTCGCCCCGACGAAGTCAACTGGCAGGAAGCGACCGGAGACCCCGCTTTATCGCGCCAGATCTGTAACGGCTGGAAAGCCAATCGCGATATTGCACACGTGGTTCTGGACCAGTCAATCGGCGCGGCGATCGCGAAGCTGGCGGGATGGCCCGGCGTGCGCCTCATGATCGACAACGTGATCTGGAAGCCTCCCGCCACGAAGTCGCTGAGTTTCCACCAGGATAGCGCCTACCTCTCATGGTTTACGCCGTCGGACCTTTTAACCTGCTGGATCGCGCTGGATGACACGCACGCTGATGGCGGGACCATCGAGTTCGTGCGCGGTTCGCACAGGTGGCGTTTGAGCGAACCCGAAGGCGAATTTCATGCCCCGGACGATTATCGCAAACCGATGCAGGCAGCGGCGGCACGTGAAAGCGTCGAACCGGAAATCGTTTATGTCGAGGTCAGGGCGGGTGGTGGTTCATTCCATCACGGCTGGACCTGGCATGGGTCCGGCGCCAACCGCAGTCCCAATCCACGTCGTTCACTGGTGCTGCACGCGATGCGTAGCGATGTTGAATACGTACCCGAGAATTTCGGGCAAGGCATCGGCCCGATCTATAGTCGTTACAAGCGCCTCGGTGACAATCAGTTAGATGAAAACTACTTTCCGATACTGTGGCGTGAGGACGGCTATCGAACGCCACAGATCGATGACTATCTGTCAGGTCACGATTAAATGCTGCGTGGGATAATAAGAATCCTTTTCCCTCGTCTTATGCGCCGTATCGAAGCCGATTCGCGCAGCTGGCAAATGCAATGCCCGACTTGCGGTTATACAACATCGGTATGGGATGCTGGTGGAATGCGATACCGGGGATTGGGGCCCGTGTATCGCTTAGGCCGCTGCCGGGGATGTCGTAAATGCGGCATGTTGCGCGTTTATAAATACCAAGATTCGACGCTTCCCTGAAACAAGGGCCGCGGCATTTTTAATGGTACCATCGGCGCATGAAATTAATTTTTGTCGATCGCCAGGCTAATGATTGATTCCGTCGAGCAAGCGTTAACTGCACTTTCCGGCACCCGATTCACAACCTACTGGCTGGATAGTCTCGACCCGGTTTTGGACGAACCGGCACTGGACCAGGATACGAGTTGCGATCTGTTGATCGTCGGTGGCGGCTTCTGCGGGCTGTGGGCAGCCATTCAGGCGAAGGAGCAGAATCCTGCACGTGACGTCATTTTGATCGAAGCGAAAAGCGTGGCCAACGGCGCCAGTGGTCGCCCTGCCGCGATCATGTCGACCTCGGTGATGCACGGCATCGATAACACCGAAAGAATCTTCCCGCAGGACGTAGCCGAACTCGAAAGGCTCGGGCGTGAAAACATGGACGGGTTTCGACAGACGGTCGAACGCTATGGAATCGACTGTGACCTCGAATGGGGAGGCGAAATGAAGGTATCGATCGGCGACGAGGGCCTCTCGCGGGTCGAGGAAGAATATCAGCTGTATCTCAAGTACGGCCACGAGGCGGTGAAGCTTGACCGAGCCGGCGTGCAGGCGGAAATAAACTCACCAATTTTCCACGCCGGCGCGTGGTCAACAAAGCGCTGCGGCACCGTGCACCCGGGCAAGCTGGTGCGGGGGCTTAGGCAGTCAGCGCTAAACCTCGGCGTAAGAATTTATGAAAATACGCCCCACATTAACAATCACAGGACCGGCGCGGGCATCGTCGTTAACACACCCGGTGCAACCATTACTGCACGCAAGGTGTTGCTCGCAACCAACGCCTGGGCCGCCGGTCACCAGCATATCAGCAGACGTGTCGCGGCAATTCGTGATCGAATCGTCGTCACCGAACCGCTGACCGGGGAACAGATGCAAAAGGTTGGCTGGCAGCATCGCCAGGGCGTTTACGACACCCGTACCCAGCTCAACTACATGCGCCTGACCGCGGACAATCG
>CALZHS010000390.1 GCA_945787265.1 uncultured Gammaproteobacteria bacterium
TGTTCCTGCTCGGAAACAGGTGCCGCCGTCTCGCCGCTATCGGAACCGACGACAGGCTGCGAAGTGCCGGCGGCATCGGTGATTTCGTTTGCGACCAGGATGAGACCTTCTGCCGCGTCAACGTTCAGGTACTTGGTGATTGGCGGATAACAGATACGCTCTTCCACGCAACCCTGGTATTGATAGGACAATGCCATTCGGTTACTGGCGTTACTCTCCGAGATTACCGGTATCGAAACATTAACCTGGTCATAAATAACTTCGGTCATACCCAGGAATTCGTCGTTTTTCTTTTTCCCCCGGGGTACAGAAATTGCCCCCAGGGTGTGCCCCTCACCGTTTACCATCGCGATCTTGATCTTGTCGCGATACAGGTAGATATTGTCAGCCATCAAAATGTTGGTCTGAATGACGTTGTTGGCGTCAAGCCGCGCAGACAGGATAAACGCCTGGTCAGGATGAAGGATTTCGTCTTCGTCATCGAGCCCGATGTCTTCGCCCAGCGCCTGCAGTACGGAAAGTGCATCAGAGCCACTGGACGGTTTCCGGGTTTGCAATTGCTGCTGGTTTTCCAGGTTTTCGGTAACTTCACCGAGTAGCGCCTGCAACGCAGCAACGTCATCGTTGACAGTGACGCTATCCGCGTTGCTCGCAGTCCACGCGGTTGGCATGACGCGTTCGGCGGAAGCCAGCTTGATTGCCAGGGCCTGCTTCAGCGGCGGGTAACAGACACCGATGTCGGCGCAACCCTGGCTGGTTGCCTTAACCGTCAGGGCAGTTGCCGGTGCGTTGTCGAAAATCATCGGCAACTCGATCCGGACGCTGTTGCGATAGGTCTCGACTTCACCAAAGAATTCGTCATGCTTGATCTTGCCGTCGGGAATAACCGCGACGTCGAATCGAGTCGGCGCATCGCTGGACTCAACCTGAAAGTCGAAGCGTTCACGATACATGTAGTAGCCCGGTGCGATCTGGTACTCGGCAACCAGCGCGCCATCCTCGACCCAGGCGCTTAAACTGAAAGCCTCTTCGGGTGGCAGCAATTCCTCTTCCTGTGCCTGCACCCAGGGGCATGCGGCTAACAGCAACAGGCCAAGGCCAATAATCTTTTTAAGCATCGTCATCTTGTCGATTGCGTTATCCAGTCCAGGTATTCAGGATCGCCTGAGTCTATCTTAAACTGCAATATTTCTGCTACGGCATACGGATGGGCGGCTTTAATTTCCCGCTGCAGCGCATCGATGCGGTCCGCACATGTTTTGATGAACATCTTGTGTTCCTTGCCGTGCCGAAGTTCACCTTTCCAGTGATATATAGAGTCCATTTGCGGCAAAATGTTTACACTCGCCACGAGTTTTTTCTGCAACCAGTTCTGTGCCTGATGCCTGGCGCCTTCGATATCAGGCCAGGATGTAATGACGAGGTAAGGCTCCGGCATCGGGATTCCCACGAACACAATTGAATAAGTGTTATGCTAACCACATATAGTACAAATATCAGTATTACTCTGGTAATACCTTTGAATAGTAAAATAATCGATATTAATCATTTATTAGCCCAATGTTTCCACTGATTGCCACGCTTTTCCTGGTAGTGCCGATAATCGAAATTTACCTGTTGATCCAGGTAGGCCAGGTCATTGGCGCGGGCTGGACGATATTTTTTGTCGTGTTGACCGCTGTGATCGGCGTCTGGTTGCTCAGGATACAGGGATTATCGACATTGACCCGGGCGCAGCGAAAATTGCAGGCGAACGAATTACCGGCGCGTGAAATCCTCGAGGGCATGGGGCTTGTGGTGGCCGGCGCGTTACTACTGACGCCGGGATTTTTCACCGATGCCGTTGGTTTCCTGCTGCTGTTCCCACCCACCCGTATCTGGCTGGTTAGCCGCATGGCATCGCGCATGGTAGTGTCGGCTTCCGTCAACATGCACGGTCATGCGCAGCGCGATGATGACGTTATTGACGGTGTCAAATTCCATCGCGAAGACGATTCCCCCGAAAAATTAAGGTAAAACTCGATTTTTTGTCAGGATTTCGCTTGAATCCTCGATTTTATGCCCCATTTCGCTTGACTACTAAAAGTCGCTGAATATTATTAGCACTCTCAAAAGGCGAGTGCTAACTCGCGACTGATTAATTAGGCCCATCCCTGGCGGATGGCAAGTCGTTAACGAAAACTACGGAGCGTAGCAACAATGAAAATTCGTCCCCTGCATGATCGAGTAGTCGTCAGGCGTATGGAAGAGGAACGCACCACCGCAGGTGGTATCGTCATCCCCGATTCTGCCACTGAAAAACCAAGCATGGGTGAAATCCTCGCGACAGGTCACGGCAAGGTCACCGATTCCGGTGATATCCGCGCCCTGGATGTAAAGGTGGGTGACACCGTTTACTTCGGCAAGTACTCCGGCACCGAAATCAAGGTCGAAGGTGAAGAACTGCTGATCATGCGCGAAGATGACATCATCGCTGTTGTTGAATAATTCGGAAAATAAAGAGGTTTAAACTCAAATGAGTGCAAAAGACGTAAAATTTGGTGACGATGCGCGTACGCGCATGGTCCACGGCGTTAACGTTCTGGCGAACGCCGTCAAGGTAACCTTGGGGCCGAAGGGCCGTAACGTGGTTCTCGACAAGAGCTTTGGTGCACCAACCGTGACCAAGGACGGCGTGTCTGTGGCCAAGGAAATCGAGCTCGAAGACAAGTTCGAGAATATGGGT
>CALZHS010000391.1 GCA_945787265.1 uncultured Gammaproteobacteria bacterium
GGCGCAGAAGACCCACAGCGAACGGCCGTTGACGCGCAGTTCGCGCCACGCCATCTCAAGCAGGAAAGGCACGCTTGTCTTCCTCGATCAACTTGCCCTCGCGCAGTCGCACCACGCGCTGGCAGCGGCGCGCAATCGCTTCGTCGTGCGTCACCAGGATGAGCGTAGACCCGCTGTCGGCGTTGAGCGCGAACAGCAGGTCGATGATTGTTTCGCCGGTACGCAAGTCCAGGTTACCGGTCGGTTCGTCGGCCAACAGCAGTTTCGGTGCGTGCACCAGCGCCCGCGCGATGGCGACGCGCTGCTGCTCACCGCCCGACAGTTGCGCGGGGTAGTGGTCCACGCGCCCGGCCAGCCCGACGCGCTCGAGCATCGCCTGCGCCCTGGCGCGCGAATCCGCGGCGCCGGCGATTTCGAGCGGCAGCGCGACGTTGCCGAGCGCGGTCAGGCTCGGCACCAGGTGAAACGACTGGAACACGATGCCGATGCGGTCGCGCCGCAGGTCCGCGAGCGCATCCTCGTCGAGTTCGTCGAGCGCGCGGCCGTCGAGCCGCACGCTGCCCTCGGCCGGTAGCTCCAGCCCTGCCAGCAGCACCAGCAGCGTCGTCTTGCCGGACCCGGACGGGCCGACGATCGCGACCGTATCGCTGTCGTCGACCTCGAGGTTCACGCCCGTCAGCACCTCGAGCCGGCCGTGCTCGAGGGCGTAGGACATCGTCAGATTGTTCAGTTCGATCATGTCTGGATTCTATCGGTTTTGGAGGGCCCCGTGTCTGCCTCATAATCCGGGGACAGTTTACTTATTTCGACATGGTGAAAAAAAACGGTCGAACCCGAGTTAATACGCTCAAGATGTTCTAGCCCAGCGCCTGCGGATTGAGCCGCCACACCGTGTAATTGAGCACCGCCGCAAATCCCACCCAGAGCAGGTAGGGAACCATCATCGTACCCGCGATGCGGGTTTTACGCCAGAATGCTGCCAGCGTTGAAGCGATAAGCACGGCCAGTACGAGAATATCCACAAACGCGAGCCCGCCCAGGCGCCAGCCGAAGAAAAGCCAGCTCCAGGTGGCATTGAAAACGAGTTGAACGAGGAACAACGTTAGCGCGGCCCGAGCAGCTCGAAAACCCGCCTGCCGCCACACCAGCCACGCGGCAATACCCATCAGCGCGTAGAGCGTTATCCAGACGGGGCCGAAGATCCATCCCGGCGGCGCCCAGTCCGGGCGAACCAGTTCGGCATAGAAAGGTCCGGCGTCTATAGAGGCGGCGGCGCCGATGGCCGAGATGACGAAACATGTGGCCAGCCAGGCGATCAGACCGGCGATCTGTCCTGGGACTGTAAATGTGGACATGGGATTTATCCGGTTACTATTGACGATGTTGAAAAAGGTGGTTCGACGAATTCGTGTGAATTAATACGAGGGTTTAACGCAATCGGATTATGTTTTTCACACGCTCAGGGCAGGCGCACCATCGCCGCGGCCTTCGCCTCTTCGATGATCCAGTCGCGCACCTGCTGCGCGGATTCGGACAATTCAGTGCGGTCCGACCAGATCAGGTGAAACTCCTCGCTGGTCTTCCAGCTCTGTGGCAGCACCGGCACCAGCAGGCGTTTCTGGATCAGCGAGTCGGTGACGTGGCGCCAGCCCATGGCGATGCCTTCGCCGGCCATCGCTGCCTGGATCACGAGCGCGTAATCGTTCAGGCGCAGGCCTTCACCCTTGTCGACGAAGTCGACGCCGAAAGATTGAAACCAGTCGAGCCACCTGGGCCGCGGGCGGAAAGGCTCCTCGAGATGGATGAACTGGTGCTGCAACAGGTCCTCGATCGACTTCGGCCTCGCATTCGATGCCAGGTAAGACGGGCTCGCCACCGCGAACAGTTCCTCGCGCGCGATCGCGGCCGAGTCGTACCCCGGCCAGCCGCCACGTCCGCGGCGGATGCCGAGCGAAACGTTTTCGTATTCGAGATCGACGTCCTTGTCCACCACCTGCAGACGCAGATCGATATTCGGGTGTGATCGGTGCAACCGCGTCATGCGCGGCATAACCCAGTAATTCGCGAACGCAGTCGAGATCGATAATGTAACCAGATGCTCCTCACCGCCGCGGTTGACCTCGCGCGCGGCCTGCAGCAGCCGCTCCAGGCTGAGCGACACCTCGTTATAGAAACGCTCACCGGCATCGGTCAACCGAATCGCTCGATGCCGCCTCTCAAACAGCTCCTGCCCGATCGCCGTCTCCAGCTGCCGTATCGCCAGACTAACCGCAGGCTGCGAAACCCCAAGCTCCTCGGCCGCCCGCGTAAACGACAACAGCCGCCCACAAACCTCGAACACAAACAAATGATGCGGCGAATGAACCAGCCGCCTCAACTCACGCATCACAACCCCCCGTCATTGCGGCCCCCGAGCCGCAATCCATTGCAAGGACTCCTCGGAAATCCCCCGGGCGAAGCCCGGCCAATTTTCCCAGATGCGTTTCAATGGATGCCGGGTCAAGCCCGGCATGACGAACGATTCCCGCGCAAACACAATACACTCGCTTTCGTATAAGTGAAATAAAACATAGTTCCCTAAAAATAGTCTCTTAGAGCAATTTAACATAAATTCAGCTTATGCGAACACCGATATTTTTTACTGGTCACAGCCCGGTGACCCATTGTTATACTCCCAATCTTATGCCGTCATCCCCGCGGGATGCGGAACACCTA
>CALZHS010000392.1 GCA_945787265.1 uncultured Gammaproteobacteria bacterium
ATACGTCTCAGAACGAGCTGTTGAATATCGTGACGATTTTTCTCGGGATTCCGATCGGCGCCACGATGAACGCGGCGGATTTCCTGCAGCCGAAAGTGCTCGCCGTATTTTTCCTCGGCCTTTTTGAATAAAGGTTCCAGCTTCGGCAGCCTCGACTTCAGGCGTCGGATAAAGGTCCGCATGTCGACGTAATCAAACTGCTCGACCTTATAATGACGTTCCTTGAGTACCAGCAGCGTGCCATTATTTTCGATAACCGTCAGCCACTGATCGATCGCGTCCGAAAGAACTTCCCATTCGGGAGACAGGTTCCAGGCAAGCGACTGGTTTTCCTCGATGGTAAAAGCGACCTCCAGCTCCGGGTAAAAACGGCGCTTGATATTGAGTTCGCTCGAGTTTGCAATGGTGCAGTCGATTTCCTTGCGCCAAACCAGTTGCAGCAAATCGTCAACGTTCAGTTCCTCGTCGGACTCCCAGCCGAGATCGGGGAAATCTGCCTGAAGCTCGAACAGGCGTGACTCGTAGGTCGAGTTGGCCACGACAACCAGGTCCACATCGTTTAGCTCGTCAACGCTGCGCGGGCGTTTGCCATGATTACGTCGGCAGACCACGTGGATATCGACGTCCTGATAGCTGGGTCCAAATACATAGCCCTGGTCCTCGAGCGGCGGATAAAAAGTCATGCCCGCGGCGGCAATATGTCCCTCGTCTTTTAAGATTGACGATAGAACCTCGCGGTTATGGTCGCGCATTTCCAGGCGCAGTTCGACCCCGAGGAACTCGGCAAAAGATTTCAGGTAATCGTACTCGGGGCCGGCATGTCCCTCGCTATCCTGGTAAAGCGTGGTTGGAGATTCGCGCGAGATGACGACGAGTTCGCCGTCTTTTACCAGGTCGTCAAGACTTGAATCGCGGCTTAACAGCAGCGTAATGACGACGACTAACAGCAACAGGCCAACTGTTTTTACCGGGTGCTTGTGTTTGAACGTCTCGGGCAATAGCGCTTCGAGCCTTCGCTCGACGTACATCAGCGGGGTGGTGATGCCACGCTTGAGCTTTCCCCTTGTTGCGGGGGTATTCGACAGAATGAGCAGGTCGAACAGCGAGTTTCGGCAAAAGTCCAGCGCTGGCAGCAGGCCTGATCGATACAAATCGGCCAGGTCCTCGACCAGTAAGCCCAGGAATTCCCTGCTGACTTTTGAGAAATGGTGCTTTGATTCGGCCATAAAATGCTGCATTGTTTTCAGCCAGCATAAAGTCCCTCATTGATAATATCCACCACTGTCTGATCGACATCCCGACAGGTCATCGGGATCGGGAAGCGGTTAGCGCCGGGTCAGGCCGGAATAAGCAATTGGCCTTGCCTCTACTTGCGCTTCGCGCCTGAGTACGTAGATGCCGGAACCAATGATCAGGGCGATACCGGAAATGCCGGGTAAATCCGGGATCTCGGACCAGATCAGGTAACTCAATAAGGTCACCCAGACGATCATAATGTATTCGAACGGCGCAATATGCGAAGCGGGTTGACGTTGATAGGCGTTACTCGTGCACATGAAACCCAGCGCGCTGGTCAGTCCAGTCAGCATCAACAAAAACAGGTCGAGAGTATCGGGCATCGACCAGGCGCGCAGCAAAAACCGGGTACTGACACCGGCATCCTGCGCGGGCTCGATGCCCGCTAACAGCAGGCCGGTGAGACTGCCCAGCAATACGAATGCAATACTCGCGTACAGAGACATCAGCGCTGGCGGTTCGGTCATTTTGGCGACACGCACCATGAGCTGGCAGCAGGCATAAAAAAATGCGGAAACGACCGGTAACAAACTGAAAAAGTTAAAGGATGCGGTATCGGGTCGCAGCACGATGACCACCCCGACAAAGCCTGTCGCGATGCTTGCGAAACGACGCAAGCCAACTTTTTCGCCCAGCAGGGGAATCGACAGCAAGGTGATAAAAAACGGCGCGGTAAAAAATAATGCCGTCGCAACGGTCAGCGAAGTACCTGCCAGGGCAATATAAAAACTCATAAACGCTGCCAGCATCAAGACCCCGCGTACCAGGTGAAGGCCAGGGTGATGATGCCGCAGGCTGCCCAGGCCATGGGTGAAATGAATCAGTACCAGCAGCAAGGGTATGGCGACGAGGCCCCTGATCGTCAAGATTTGATGAACCGGGTAGCCGCCGCTCATTTCCTTGATGATGGCATCCTGGATCGCAAACAGAAACTTGCCGCCAGCCATGATTGCGACCGCCAGCAGTAACGATCTCATGGTGGCCGTCTGGATCAACTCTTCAGGATGCGCAATTCGTAACCCACGGCCGCCATCATCTCGACTTCCTGCTCCAGGTAGGCATCGGTGAGGGGATGGGTTTCCAGCCAGGGTTCCGGAATTTCGAGTGTCATATCCTGGGCGTCGTTCAGCTGTAATCGCAACCGCGGTGCCTCGATCGGCCCACGCCCGCGATTAAGTAATACGGCCAGGCGCAGGAGTCGTGTCATCAGGCTCAGGGCCTCGGAGCGCACGTAGACGCTATCCTCGATTAACTCGGGCTGGAATTTACGGCGGTGCAGTCGCACCATGATCGACAAGGCCCCCTGTTCCTGGCGTGAGAATCCGGGCAAGTCCATGTTTGCCAGCACGTAACCGCCGTGTTTGTGATACTGGCTATGGGCGATCATGAGACCGATTTCATGTCGACGCTCACGATTTAGCAGGCCTTGTTGCTGCTGGATCTGGTCAAATAACATCAGCGTGGTGTGGCTAACTCGCTCGCCCTGCTCAACGTCAATATGGTGCCGCTTCATTACGTCGAATACGGTAATTGCGCGCCGGTCTTCGTAAAGCACTCGACCGATCAGGTCATGCAACACGCCTTCCCGCAATGAACCGTCGGAAATTCTCATGAATTCCAGATCCAGGGTATTGAATATTGCCATCATCACGGCAACGCCGCCGGCGAATACCGGCCGGCGTTCCTCGCTGAGTCCGTCGATCCTGAGCTTTCCGAGCTTGCCCGCCTTGACGATCCTGGTAACCAGCTTTTTCAGGCCCTTGGGCGTTATGCCGGTTTCACTCCAGCCATTTTCGCGCAGCACGTTGGCAATGGCGCGGGCTGTTCCCGAGGTGCCGATAACATCATCAGGCGCAAGCGACTTCAATTTTTTGCGGCAGGGTTCGAGCTGCAGCTCTGCCCGCAGTATCGCGCGCTGCATATCCGCGCGGTTATATTTGTTATCGGGAAAAAATCGCTCGCTACTGCTCACACAACCGACGTACACGCTTTCGAGAAATACCGGTTCGCTCTTGTCGCCAACGATAATCTCGGTGCTGCCGCCACCTATATCGACCACCAGGCGCCGTCCCCGGTCACCCTGCAGCGTTTGCGCGGCACCGAGGTAAACCAGGCGCGCCTCTTCGAGTCCTGAAATAATTTCTATCGAAAATCCCAGTGCATTTTCGGCCTGTGCGATGAATTGCCTTGAGTTCTTTGCCTTGCGCAACGCGTTGGTACC
>CALZHS010000393.1 GCA_945787265.1 uncultured Gammaproteobacteria bacterium
GCGGTTATTCCCTACTACGGGTATGCCCGCCAGGATCGACGGGTGCGTTCGCAGCGGGTGCCGATCACGGCCAAGGTGGTAGCAAATATGCTTACCAGTGTCGGTGTGGACAGGGTGTTAACGGTTGATTTGCACGCCGATCAGATCCAGGGATTTTTCGAATGTCCCGTGGATAACGTGTACGCGTCGCCGATTTTAATGGGCGATATCTGGAAAAAGAAGTACCCGGACATGATCGTGGTGTCACCCGATGTCGGGGGTGTAGTGCGCGCGAGGGCAATCGCGAAGCAGCTCGATGAAGCGGACCTCGCCATTATCGACAAACGTCGCCCGCAGCCGAATATGGCCAAGGTGATGAATATTATCGGTGAGGTGAAGGGCAAGACCTGCATTATCGTCGATGATATGGTCGACACCGCCGGTACGCTGTGCCAGGCTGCAGCAGCTCTCAAGGACGAGGGTGCGAAAGGGGTTTATTCCTATTGCACGCACCCGGTATTGTCGGGCAAGGCAATAGAAAACCTGGAAAATTCAGCCATGGATGAATTAGTGGTAACCGATACCAGTCCGCTTTCGGAAGAGGCTGCGGCCTGTACCCGAATACGCCAGGTGTCGGTAGCAGGGCTGCTGGCGGAAACCATTCGTCGCATCCACGCTGAAGAATCGGTCAGTTCGTTGTATATGGACTGAAGATGGCCGCACCAGCGGCTTTAATTGTAATCCTGCCTGGTCGCAAGGCAGGCCTCCGTCGAGAGACGGTTTTTTTATTTTTGGAGTATAGCAATGTCAGACACAATTCATCTGAATGCCGAACCACGCTCTGACTCGGGGAAAGGTGCGAGCCGCCGCCTGAGACACCAGGGCCTGGTACCAGCAATCGTATACGGCGGTAAGAACGACCCCGTAAAAATCAGTATTCCGCACAACAAGATGATTCATGAGCTGGAACACGAAACAATCTACACCCAGGTTATCGAGCTGCAGGTTGGTGACTTGACGGAAGAAGTCATCCTGCGTGATCTGCAACGTCATCCCTACAAGAACAAGGTCATGCACGCCGATTTCTTCCGCATCGACAAGGATACGCCGATCAAGATCATGGTAACGATTCACGTACTCAACGCTGAAGATTGCGTGGGTGTAAAACAGGATGGCGGCATGATTACGCAGACGGTGACGGAAACCGAGATTATCGCTTTACCGAGAGACCTGCCTGAGTATCTCGAGATCGATGCCGCAGATCTGCATCTCGGGGATGCGCTGCACCTGTCCAATATCGTGATGCCGGAAGGCGTTCAGCTCACGGCCTTGATGAACATCGAGGAAGATGAACTCGACGACCACGATATCGGCGTTGTCTCGGTAGTGAAGACGCGTGAAGAAGTGATCGAAGAAGAAGCACCCGAGGCACCCGAGGGTGAAGAGGGTGAAGTTGCTGAAGCCGAAGGTGAAGGTGAAGGCGCAGCGGATGAGTCTGAAGGCGAGACCAGCGACGAAGACTAGTTTGCTGCATGGCTGCGCTAACAGCAGATATCCGTTTGATCGTCGGCCTCGGTAACCCCGGGGCCGATTACGTTGATACTCGCCACAATGCCGGCTTCTGGCTGATCGATCTGTTTGCCTCGGAACTGGGATTAAGCTTTAAATTCGAAAAGCGTTACAACGCGGATTCATGCAAGTTAAAGGCCGAGGGCAAGGACGTTTATCTGCTCAAGCCGCAGACATTCATGAACCGCAGCGGCCAGGCGGTGACCGCGCTGGCGCGTTACTACAAGATAGCGCCCGAGCAAATCCTGGTGATTCATGACGAGCTCGATTTGCCCCCCGGCACCAACCGCATCAAGCAGGCCGGTGGACACGGCGGGCACAATGGTTTGCGCGATATCGTCAACCATCTCGGTAGTCGCGAGTTTTTCCGCATCCGGGTCGGGATCGGACACCCGGGTGACAGTAGCCAGGTCATCAACTACGTGTTGCACAAACCGTCGCTGGCGGATTTGAATGCGATCGACGCGGCCAACCGGGATACGCTTGCGGTAATGCCGTTGATCATCGAGGGTCGCATCGACAAGGCGATGCAGGCATTGCATACCTAGCAAGGATACTATTATGGGATTCAAATGTGGCATTGTCGGATTACCCAATGTCGGTAAATCAACGCTGTTTAACTCGCTGACCCGGGCCGGCATTGCCGCCGAAAACTACGCGTTCTGTACCATCGATCCCAACGTGGGGGTGGTCGAGGTTCCGGACCCGCGATTGCAGCAGCTTGCCGCTATCGTCCAGCCAAAAAAAGTCATTCCGACGACGATGGAATTCGTCGATATCGCCGGCCTGGTCGCCGGTGCGTCCAAAGGCGAGGGTCTCGGTAACCAGTTTCTCGGGCATATTCGCGAAACCGATGCCATCGCCCAGGTGGTGCGCTGTTTCGAAGACGAAGATGTGCTGCACGTCAGCAACACCATCGATCCGCTCAGTGATATCGAGACGATTAATACCGAGTTATTACTGGCCGATATGGAATCGATCGCGCGGCAGACCGAACGCGCGGCGAAGCAGGCCAAGTCGAATGAAAAGGAAGCGAAGGCAAAATACGAATTCATGCAGGCAGTGCAGGCGCATGTCGAGGACGGCAAACCTGCGCGCGGCTTCGAACTTCAGGACCATCAGCGCGGCTGG
>CALZHS010000394.1 GCA_945787265.1 uncultured Gammaproteobacteria bacterium
CGCGTTTAGAATATCATCTGGTGTAATGTTGTCGACTGCAATCGTTGCTGACGCTGTAGTATCAACTGTATGAGTCGAAGTTGTGGTCGCGCTATATGGATTACCCGCTCCATCGATACCGGATACTGTCGCGTCAAAGCTGGTGTCAACCATCAGGTCCGCAGCTGCAACCGGAATGCTAAATGTGTTAACAGCACTAACGGTTCCGCTATAAGCCGTGCCGTTAACGTTGAGGTCGATAGAATCGCCCGTTGTGGCGAAGCCGCCCACGTTGCCCGTCACGTTAATCATACCTGCCGTTTCGGCGGCACTGATGATGTCATCGGCAGTAATATTATCAACCGCGATTGATGCACTAGGGGCACTAGTGGCACTAAAGGCGCTATTGTCACTAACGGCACTAACCGTTTGGGTGTCCGCTGTTGGAATAATAACCCCATCGTCAAGCGGCGATTGATTATCGGGTCCAGCAGAACCCAGATCGAAAGGAGTAAGGCGGGTTTCAACAATGCCTTCATTACCGTCCCTGGAGTAAACTGATGCCTGGTGCAATGCATCCGAATCACCGGCGGCTCCGGCAGCGGTAGCTTCCAGTTCGGCAAGGTCGATACCCTCGACAATCAGGCTCTGCAATTCAGCTAATTGATCAACGCGCGACTCGGGATAGTCACTGAGGCCTGCGAAAACCGATTCATCCAGCAGCATTTCGGTGTTTTCAGCAACCTGCAACTTATTCCCGTTGTAGAACTCGAGCACAATCTGAGTATTGAGACCCGTAGTGAGGATATCGCCCTCGTTGATTTGGTCGCCAATACTGAGAACCCGGATTACTCCATCTACGCTGCGAACCTGTGCGTCGCCGATTAACTCAGCGACATAACCGATACTTTTAGTAGCCATATATCTGCAGAAAATTTATACGAAACCTATATATAGGCTAGATTTTGCGGGTCTGTGTCATACCTAAGTCGTAGACCGGCGGAACTAAAATTGCGGATTGAGAGGTGGGTCACATAGCCAGGGTGACAATGCGCCTGAAATGCTATGACTGCTTGAGGTAAAGTACCAGGCCGACGCGGTCTTTAAGTTCGAGTTTTTTAAAGATTTTAGTCAAGTGACTCTTTACTGTAACTTCAGAAATTTCAAATAAATCAGCAATTTGCCGGTTAGATTTACCTTCGCCGACGGCAAACGCGATATCTCTTTCCCGCGCGGTTAAAACTTCCAGCTGCTTTTGTTGATCGGGGGGATTGACAGCCTGCTGCGCGAGTTTGAAAGCGGCATCCAGCATTTGTGGCGGAAACCAGCTCTGATCGTTTTCCAGTAACCGCAACATCTGGTGGTAGTGCAGGGCGGCCATGTGACTGTTGCAATAGGCTTTGGCGCCGAGTCGTACACATTCGAGCATTTCATGGATATTGGGAAGATCAGAGCAGACGCCGACCCGAAGCGGTTTGCCGGAAACATGTTTCAGTAACCACTCGTAGCATTCGAGCTCCATGCCAGTTACATGTATCAGGTAGAGTCGCTCGGTATCTTCCGATGGTACCTGTAACTCCCTGCTATATTCGAAGGCGATGTCCAGGTGGCGCTGTAGAAAGCGATCAAATGAGCGCGCTGCTGAATAAACGATAAGTTTCATTAGCGCTCTCTTAACGCCTTGTCCATGCCGCGATGAACCGGTTCCGTCAGGTATGACAATATCGTTTTCTTGGCGGTTATAATATCAGCCTCGGCGGTCATGCCGATTTTAATCGGTAATTCGCCGCTTTTCCCTCCGAGAAACGATTTAGTCGGTTTTACCCTGACCAGGAAAAAGCTCTGACCCTCTTCGTTGGTAATGGTGTCGGCGCTGACAAAAGTTACAATGCCCTGCAAACTGCCGTGAATTGCAAAATCGTAGGCCGAAAATTTCAACCGGGCGAACTGTCCGACATTAACGTAAGCGATATCTGCAGGCTTTATATTCAGTTCAACCAGAAGGGCGTCTTCCTGGGGCACAATGTCGAGTATATTGTTCCCCGGCGCTATTACGCCACCGATGGTGTTTATATAGAGGCGTTGCACGATACCGTTAACCGGCGAACGCAGCGTGGTGCGTTTGACCCGGTCTTTCAACGCGGTTTGCGTTTCCTTGATGCGACTGATCTCGGCAGTTACTTCGTTCAGCTCCTTTTTGGCATTGTTCTGAAAGTTGAGCTTTTCTTTCTGCTTACTGAAACGGGCTTCCTCGATCGTGGACTCGATACGGGGTACCGATAATTTGACTGCCTCGATTTCACCTTCAAATTCTGCCTCTCGTTGCTGTAACTGTAAAAACTCGACTTCGCTGATTATGCCGCGGTCTCTTAATGGCTTTTTGATGACTATCTCTTTTTTGACCAGGTCCAGAGACCGTTGCAGTTGACGCCGTTTCGACTGGGCCTCAAGCAGGGCGCTCTTTTGCTGGCTTGTTTTTTCTTCAAGAATGCTAAGCGTTTCTTTGAGCTGTTGCTGGTTTGAATCGAACAGGCTTTGCTCTGACTTGATCAGGTGAGGTGCTTCCGCGCTAACTTCGCTATCGGGTTTGAAATCCAGGTCGAAGGCTTCGGCGGTCAGGCGACTGGCCTTGGCCACCAGTTCGAGGTAGAGCAACCGGTTTTCTTCGAACGAGCTTG
>CALZHS010000395.1 GCA_945787265.1 uncultured Gammaproteobacteria bacterium
CGTCGAAGTCACCGATGTCCTCGAGAAAACCGCTCGAAATATCCCCTGGCGGTAGTGAAACTGCCTGCGCTGATCTGGCGGAAAATACCCGGCAATATAACCCTCTAAAAACATAACCCTTTAAATTTGCTGGGAAAATCGTCACAATGGGCTTCCGTTAACGTAATCCTTACATGCAAAACGAGATAGAGTTAAAGCTGCAGTCGACACCGGCGACACTGCAGAAAGTCGTAACCTCCCGGTATGTCAGGAAGCTCAAGGCCGGCAAGACAGTCAGCCAAAATCTGGTTTGTACCTACTTCGATACGCCCCGCCACACTCTGCGCCAGGCCGGTATCACGCTTTGCATACGCCGTGATGGCGACGGATACGAGCAAACCATCAAGGCGCCCGTGACGGAACCCACCGGCCTCACAGCCACGAGAGAGTGGAGGGGGCGGGTGCCTTTCAATATGCCCTGCGTCGAAGCCATAGAGGACAGGGAACTTCGGGCGATCCTGAAGCAGGGCAAACGTGACAAGCGCCTGGTACCGATGTTCACGACGGATGTCGAACGCAGGACCGTGCCGCTCAAAATCGACGGCAGCAAACATGCGCTCGCGCTGGATATCGGGACGATTTCCGCAAAGGACGGTAACTGTCATGAGCCGATCGCCGGGGTTGAACTCGAACTTCACAATGGCGATGCAACGGCAATGCTGGATCTCGCGCTCGAACTCAACGAATCGCTGGACTTGACGCTGGGTCGCAGGTCGAATGCCGAACGCGGTTATGCACTCGCTCGCCCCGCCCTGCGTCCCCGCGCACGCAAGGCGTCAAAGATTACCCTGGATCCGCAGATGACCGTGGGCGATGCCTTCTATCGAATCAAGGACGGTGCGCTCAAACACCTGTACGCGAACGAGATGCCGGTGTCAGAGGGCAGGCCGGAAGCCATTCACCAGGCGAGGGTGGCCATCCGCCGTATCCGCGCAGCGCTTCGCGCCTTCAAGCGCGTTCTGCCTTATGACAAACGCAAGGCATTCAATGGCGAGTTTCGCTGGTTTCAGCAACGCCTCTCACACGCCCGTGACTGGCACGTCTTTATCGATGAAACTTTACCCACAATCAAGGCGGCGCATCCCGACAGGCACGAGGCCATTACGCGGCTGCGAAAAATCGCCCTTGCCGAGCGCCAGCGTGCAACGCGGGACGTGACGGATATTTTCGAGTCCAGGCGCTACACCCGACTCATGCTGCAATTAGAGCGTTGGCTGGCGACGCCTTACGAGGTTCTGGATCGGTCCGCTATCGATCAACCGGTCGCAGACTTCGCAGTTGAGGTGATCGGGAAAACCCTGCGAGACTTCCTCATCGACACACGCCCATTGTTTCGCATGACCGGTGAGGACCTGCACAACCTGCGCAAACGCGGCAAAAAAGCGCGTTACGCCAGCGAGTTTTTCTCGGGACTCTGGCCCGAATCAATTACCAGGCCCTTTCTAAGACAAATGGAAAACATCCAGGATTCTCTCGGCATCATTAACGATGCGAGTGTGGCGCGCCAACTGGTAGTCGTCACCCGTCCCGGCCTGCTGGATGCGCAAACCGTCTGGCTGGTGCAGGACTGGTCTGCCACCCAGATAAAGGACCGCGTCAAGCAGACACAGCGACACTGGCGCCGCTTCCAGCAAGCCACGCCCTTCGCTGTTCAACCGGTCGAGTAAGCGGGCCTGCCACAGCTCGCGAGCCTTCCTCCACTGGAGCCTGCTTGCGCGCCAGGCTATCCTGCCTGTCGAACACGCCGGCTGCAGATTGACTGAGTTTCAGGTTCTCGGTTGTTTCGATCAGGCATGGACCCGAAGTTTGCCGAATCCCTTTAAAAATCACGCTCTGAACTACCTTTCGTCGGCTAAAGTGAACCATTTACGCCCAAAACCGGTTTTTTCTTGACGCAGTTCACCCTCGATTTTCACAAACGCGCATATATTGTTGATTCTGTTGAATATTCGCCGTTTCAATATTCCAGGGAATTAAACAATAAGGGTCGTTTGGACCCATGCGGATACTATGTTGAGAACGATCAAACTTTTTCTGACACTCACGCTGTGCGCTTACCTGCTCGGTTGCGGCACCGACACCAGTTCGGGTGATCGGGCTGGTATCGACGATGGATTCACGCCGGGTGTGAGTATTTCGACATCTGGCGGTTCGGGCTCGGCCCGTTCCAGCTTTTCGTTGCGCCTGACCGATGCCCCCATCGACGGCCTCGAGAATGTCGTGGTGCAGTTCACCGCGGTCGAGATGAAGCGCCAGTCGGGCGGCTGGACCAGGTACACGCTGCCGGCTCCACAGCCGATCGACCTGCTCGCGCTACAGGGGCTGACCACGGCCGACCTGCTGGTCAACATGCCGATCGAAGCCGGCGACTACAAGCAGGTCCGATTTATTGTTGATGACGCACCCATGGCGAACCGCGTCAAGGTGAAAGGCGGCGCGTGGAAAGATCTGGAAGTACCCAATGCATCCACCATCGGCCTTAAGATCAGACAGGATTTCACCATCCCGGATGACCGCCAGGTTAATCTCACGGTGGACTTCGACCTGCGCAAATCGGTCAAGTCACCTGGCAAGTCTGGCAAATACAAGCTCAAGGCAAAAATGAAGCTGGTGGTCG
>CALZHS010000396.1 GCA_945787265.1 uncultured Gammaproteobacteria bacterium
CAGGTTAATCAAAATGGCGGCAATGCCTTCGTCGAGGTACAGATTCCGGAAGCGACCATCAGCCTGCGCCAGGGTGTCGGTCGCCTGATTCGCGACGTGGGCGATCGGGGGATCGTGGCACTATGCGACAATCGACTCAATACAAAGTCGTACGGCAAGGGCATGCTCGACAGTTTGCCTCCAATGCGGCGCAGTTCAGACCTCGACGAGATCAGGGAATTTGCGAGACAACTGGATCAAAAAAATAAACCTGGTGGATAGGAAGTTGTTCCCAATCCAGTTAGAAAGCCAGATCGCAAAGGTAGTAGCATCGGGCCTTCTCATTGCGCTTACCGGCTTTACATCAGCGGCACAGGGCCTGGATTTGCAGGGCCACCGGGGTGCGCGCGGCTTGATGCCGGAGAATACCTTGCCCGGTTTTGCGAAAGCGCTCACGATCGGTGTGACGACCCTGGAACTCGATCTTGCGGTTACCGCGGACTCGGAAGTCGTGGTTATCCACAATCCGCGCCTGGAGCCGGAAATTGCCCGCTATCCCAATGGAGAGTGGCTCATGCAAAGCAGTCTGCCGATCCACAAAATGACGCTCGCGGCGGTAAAATCCTACGATGTCGGGCGCCTGAATCCAGCCAGCGAGTATGCCGGGCAATATCCAGGGCAGCAGCCGGTTGACGGGACTTCGGTACCAACATTAGGCGAAGTATTCGAGCTGGTTAACAGCTCCGGTAGCCAGTCGGTCCGTTTTAATATCGAGACCAAAATTAATCCGCAGCGGCCGGAGCTGACCTTTCCGCCCGGGCGGTTCGTGCGGGCCGTAATCGACGTCGTGCGACGCTACAAAATGGAAGACCGCGTCGCGATACAGTCGTTTGACTGGCGTGCGCTCAAGGAGGTGCAGGACCTGGCCCCGGAAATCACGACTTCCTACCTGACGGTTAACCAGCGCTGGATGAGCAACCTGCAAACAGGGATCAACAGGTCTTCACCCTGGCTTAACGGGCTTGACGTGGATAACTACGGCGGAAGTGCGGCGCACGCGATCAAGGCGGCCGGTGGTGACGCCTGGTCTCCCTTCCACCGCGAAGTAGATGCCGAATCGATAAAGCGGGCACAGGAGCTGGGTTTATCGGTATACGTGTGGACAGTTAATGAAACCAGCCGCATGCGTGAACTGATTGAAATGGGGGTCGATGGCATTATTACCGACTATCCCGACCGTTTACGCAGGATTATGGGGGAGCTTGGCCTTCCCGTGCCGAAATCTTTTCCGGTGAAATACTGAGCTAGCGTGACCCAACCATTTCGCGCTAACGCTATACACTTGACCGATTACGCCGAGGAAAGCAATTCGGAAGCTGTCGGTATTCGAATCAGGCGCACGCCAACTGGGCAAGCCATTAATAAATGTTTATGCTTACTTTACTTTGATGCAAGGTAAGCACCAATGAACGTGTGCGATGGCTTTGTCGAGGCGATCGGTAATACCCCTTTGATTCGTTTGCAGGCGGCGTCTGAAGCAACGGGATGCGAGATTTTCGGTAAGGCGGAATTCATGAATCCGGGAGGTTCGGTCAAGGATCGTGCCGCCTGGTGGATGATTCGCGAAGCCGAGCGCAGCGGCCTATTGCGGTCCGGTGGCACGATCGTTGAGGGCACTGCTGGAAATACTGGTATTGGCCTGGCCCATATTTGCAATGCACGCGGATATTCCTGTGTCATTTACATGCCGGACAACCAGTCGCCGGAAAAAGTTGAAATTCTCGATACGCTAGGCGCTGACGTGAGAGTTGTGCCGACGGTGCCTTATGCAAACGAGATGAACTATCAAAAGCAGGCCGGCCGATTCGCTGAGTCGCTAGAATCGGCTGTCTGGGTAAACCAGTTCGACAATATTAACAATCGGCTCGCCCATTACGAATCGACCGGACCCGAGATATGGCAACAAACCGACGGTAAGGTAGACGCCTTTGTCTGTGCGGTCGGCACCGGTGGAACAATCGCCGGCGTTTCACAGTATCTCAAGCAGCAGCGAGACGACATCCAACTCGTGCTACTCGACTGTATTGGCAGTGCACTCTATAGCTTTATAACAACAGGTGTGGCGACCATGAGCGAAGGAACCTCGATAACCGAGGGCATTGGTAACAGCCGCATCACCGACAACCTGGACGGCGCGGAAATTGACTGGGCACTGCAGATCGCCGATCAGGACGCGGTCAACATGGTCTATCGATTGTTGCATGAAGAAGGCTGGTTTTTTGGTTCGAGCACCGGTGTCAACGTTTATGGTGCTTTCGAAGTGGCCCGCAAACTCGGCCCGGGGCACACCATTGTGACCGTTCTGTGTGACGGTGGCGGCAAGTACCGTTCGAGTCTGTTTAACCGTGACTGGCTAGCTAAAAAGGGCCTGTCCATAGCGTAGCAACGCAGCTGGATCAATGATGCCTGTTTAGAGGCTAAGTCGCCGCGTATTCTGGTCCTGCTCGCAAGTTTCCCACATACCCATGAAAGTGTCGTAATAGGATCTGCATTCAAGCTTGTTGTCGATTTCGTAGTAGCCCTCGAAGCGCTCGGGATTGCGAATACGCATGTAAGCACTGTCATCCGAAATCAGCCAGCTTTCGCGGAAATTCCGGTGTTCGGGCGTAACCGTAG
>CALZHS010000397.1 GCA_945787265.1 uncultured Gammaproteobacteria bacterium
CGCCGATCTCGGGATTGCCTGGGATGGAGACTTTGATCGCTGCTTCCTGTTCGATCACAACGGGCGTTTTGTCGAGGGTTACTATATCGTCGGCCTGCTCGGCGTTCAGCTGTTACGGCAGAATCCGGGCGAACGCATCGTGCACGATCCCCGCCTGACCTGGAATACGATCGAACTGGTCTCGCAAAACGACGGAGAAGCCGTACAAAGCAAATCCGGACATTCGTTCATGAAGGAAACCATGCGCACTGTGAACGGCATTTACGGCGGCGAAATGAGCGCCCATCACTACTTCCGCGAATTTGGATACTGCGACAGTGGCATGATCCCGTGGTTATTGCTCGCCGAAATGATTTCGATCCAGAACAAATCATTCGCCGCAATGGTCGACGAGCGCATCGAGCGCTACCCGGCCAGCGGCGAAATCAATTCCGAGGTTGGTGACCCCGCTGACGTTATCAAAAGGATCGAGGCGCATTTTGCCGACCTGCCCCACCAGATCGACCGTACTGACGGCATCAGCATGGATTTCGGCACCTGGCGCTTTAACCTGAGGGCTTCCAATACGGAACCACTGCTGCGCATGAACGTCGAAACGCGTGGCGACTACGCGCTGATGGAACAGCGCCGCGACGAAATCCTGGAATTGATCCGCAGCTGATCGTAAAATAGCAGCAAACCGGCCTTTGCGGTATTGACTTCACTCGCGGGTCTGGAATCGTTACGATCGCGCAACCCGAGATGTTTCGAGATGGTCCGTTTTACTACCCGTTTCGTACGAAATTTCTTATAACGACACATAATCCTGAGGAGTCAGTATGCAATCCAACCATCCCTTTTTCTATTTTACCGCAGTCCTTCTATCAGCCCTGCTCTTCAATCCATCGGCATTTGCCGCCGATGTAAAAATTACCCCGCTGGGAAGCCAGGAAGGAGAGTTCTGCCAGCTTGACCGTGCGCTGATCTTTGAAGATCCCGACGGCACCCGCATACTCTACGATCCCGGTCGCACCGTCGCCGGCGCCGATGATCCGAGGCTGGGCAAGATCGATATCATACTGGTGAGCCATATGCATGGCGATCACGTCGGTGACAAGCATATTGCCGAACCCGGTAGTGGCGAATGCAAAAGCACTTCGTTTCCGGTCAGCGTGCTGCCCAATACCAACACGGTTAACATCGCGCTGGCAAAAGGTGCGAAGATCATTACCGGTAGCGAAATGCCCAAATTTTTCGCGGGCAAACTCAAGGCCCTGGGCGGAGATCCAAAAAATAGCCAACTGGTTCGCTTTGGCGCGTCACGCACGGTCGGCGGCGTTACCATTACCACCGTACCCGCGGCGCATTCCAACGGCATCGCCGGCGGCATGATCGGCGGTGATCTCGGCGAGATGCTCAATGCGGCCGGGCTGACCGCCTACGCCGGCCCCCCAACCGGCTATGTGCTGACTTTCTCAAACGGCCTGGTGGCCTACCTGTCGGGCGATACCGGCATCACTGCCGAACAGGAAAGCGTGGTACGCGACCACTACCAGGCGAAGCTTGTGGTTATGAATATTGGAGATACCTTCACCACCGGCCCCCGCGAAGCCGCCTGGGTGATTAACAACCTGGTGAAGCCAACAGCCGTCATTGCATCGCATGCCAACCAGCCCTCCACCAGCAAAGGCAAGGTCATTCCAGGTACGCGAATCGACAACTTCAGCAAGCTGAGCCAGGTACCGGTGCACGTGCCCCTCAGCGGCCGCACCATGCTTTTCGATGGTAACGGCAAGTGCGCAAAAGGTTGTTAAACCCGGTCCAAACAGCGACAGAAACCCTAAAAGCCAGCGCTATGCTGGCTTTTTAGTGGTGCTGGCTAGGCCCCGATTCGCTAAAATCTTCAAAATGAGTAGAATGAAAGCGTTGCCCGGGTCGACTACAAGTCTTTGATATGAGTACAATAATTTTTGCAATTGTCATACTTTGTATCCTCGCCGCAATCATCATGCTCCTTTTTAGACCCTACCGTTACGGCGAAACGGTGCAACGGTTCAAGGGAATCGAGAATACAGGCCTGCGTAGAAAAAATCTGGAAGATACCAAATGGCGCGCGGTTAAAATACGTCCCGGACTCATTGCCTGTGATCGCGTCGCGGGCCTGACCAGCAATATTTACCTGTCGCAGGAAGCACCTAGCCTGCCGCTCGAAAACTGCACCGAAGAAAACTGTCGCTGCCACTATATTTTCTTTGATGATCGACGCAGCGGCAGAGATCGGCGCATAGACCTCGAAAAAATGGATGAGTTACTGCCCGACCTCGAACAGAATCGGCGCACTATACCCGGCCGCAGGGTCACGGACCTGGCCGCCTGATTCGTCGCGGCCTTCTTATACGGCTCCAGAACATTATCGAACCGAATAAAAAAAGCCGGCTTGTCGCCGGCTTATCTGATATCCGTGGGATTTACTCGTCGCCGTCATAGTCGGCATTCGGCCGATCCACGAGCTCAACATAGGCCATCGGCGCCTTGTCGCCTGGGCGATAGCCACATTTCAGAATGCGCATGTAGCCACCGGGACGTTCCTTGTAGCGAGGACCGAGATCGGCAAACAACTTACCGACCGCAGACTTGTCCCGCAGGCGACTGAATGCCACACGCCGATTGGCGACG
>CALZHS010000398.1 GCA_945787265.1 uncultured Gammaproteobacteria bacterium
GGCCCGACTCGGTGCTAAGAAACCCTTGCAAGTCAGGCCTGATACAACGATTACGCAGCAAATGCGTGTTTGGTTCATTTTATGGCCTGATACTCTTTGTCGCCTGTCACCAGGCGCCAGTATCAGCCCACGACCACCCCCCGATTTTTGACAACAGCTGCACCGGCGTGGGGACCACGAGCGTGATGATGGGTCTGTTAACGCGACGATAATAGCATTCAGTTCATACAGGTTTGACCGGGTGGCGCCACTTGTCGTAGCCTCTCCCGCTACGGATCAGAACGGCGCCCTGGTGGCCAGTCTTAGGCAGGCGGGCGTCAAACTGATATTTTAGGTATGATTCACAGGTGGGCGCAGCCCGATAAAAAATAATTCAGTCAAGTTTTACCTGAGATATAAAAACAAACCAGGGGGAGCCAGGTCAGTGCCCAAGTTCATCGTCAACTACGTCAAGGTAATCGACTACCTCTCGACCAAGTTCGGGCGCCTGGCCATGTACCTGATCTTTGTCATGATCGCTACCCTGCTCATCAACGCCTTCACGCGCAATATCATCAACCTGCCGCTGTCGTGGTGCATCGAAATGGCGCAGTTCACGATGACCGCCTATTACATCGTCGGCGGCCCTTACTCGATGCAGCTCGACAGCCATGTCCGAATGGACCTGCTGTATTCGAGATTCAGTCCTAAAAACCAGGCTCGCCTCGACAGTTTTACCGCGATTTTCCTGGTGGTATATCTGGTCTGCCTGTTGATCGGTGCAATCTCGAGCACGATGTACGCGATCGAATACGACCAGCGCAAGTTTTCGCAATGGAATCCATCGATGATCCCGATCAAGGTCATCATGGTGTTCGGCATTTTTCTGATGCTGTTGCAGGCCATTTCCACCTTTTTCAAGGATCTGGCGAAATCCAGGGGCATTGAGCTGTAATGAGTTACGAAGCCATTGCCATATTTATGTTCGTGTCGATGTTGCTGATGCTGTTGACCGGGCAACGCGTGTTCGCGGCAATAGGTGTTGTTTCTGCGGTCGCGGCGCTGTTGTTATGGGGTGATGGAGCGGTTGAAATGCCGTTTAACGCGGCCTTCAAGCTGTTTAACTGGTACCCGCTGCTGACCCTGCCGCTATTTATCTACATGGGATACGTACTGGCCGAATCGGGCATTGCCGACGATCTGTACGCCATGTTTCACGTCTGGTTCGGCGGGCTCAAGGGTGGCCTCGCGGTCGGAACTATCCTGCTGATGGTGGTTATCTCCGCGATGAATGGACTCAGCGTGGCCGGCATGGCCATCGGCGCCACGATTGCATTACCGGAAATGCTCAAGCGAGGTTACGACAAGATTATGATTACCGGGGTCGTGCAGGCGGGCAGTTCACTCGGCATCCTGGTGCCGCCGAGCGTCGTGCTGGTGCTGTACGGAATGATCGCGCGTCAACCGGTTGGCCAGCTCTGGCTGGCCGGGGCCATCCCGGGCCTGATGATGGCATCCCTGTTCATCATCTACATCGTTGTGCGCTGCCGTTTGCAGCCGCACCTCGGACCGACCGTCGATGAAACGGACCGTGACATGCCGATGTCGGAAAAACTGAAGCTACTGCGTGCAGGCATTACCCCGTTCCTGATTTTCTTTTTCATGACTGGGCTTTTCATCATGGGAATTACCAGCCTGGTAGAGAGTTCAGCCGTCGGTGCAACCGCCGCCACCATCGCGGCCCTGGTACGCAAGCGCCTGAACCGCAAGGTGATGGAAGAAACCATCCGTAAAACACTGGCCATATCCTGCATGTTCATGTGGGTAATTCTCGCGGCGCTCGGCTTTGGTGCAGTATTTGACGGCATCGGTGCCGCGCGCGCGATCGAATCGCTGTTTATCACCAACTGGAATCTGACGCCCTGGGAGGTGCTGATCATGATGCAGCTTTCCTACCTGGTCATGGGTATGTTCCTCGATGATACCGCGATGCTGGTAATCGTCGCGCCGCTCTACGTACCGCTGGTCAAACTGCTGGGATTTGACCCGATCTGGTACGGCGTGCTCTATACCATCACCTGCCAGATTGCTTACATGACGCCGCCATTTGGATACAATCTGTTCCTGATGCGCGCGATGGCGCCGCCTGAAATAACGTTGATGGATATTTATCGATCAATTATACCTTTTGTCATGGTTATGACCCTCGCACTGGTCCTGGTCATGGCTTTTCCGCAGATCGCCCTCTGGTTACCCGGATACGTATATTCGAAGTAACGGGGAAGAGATATTTATAGTGGGAGTCCAGTGGAAAATTAACCGAAGCCTAAACCTTAGGAGCCTTAAAAAATGAAACAAGATAAAAAAGCATCAAAACCGGACGCAACCGAACCAAAAGACAACAGCAGACGAAGTTTCGTCAAAAAAGTAGGTGCCGGAACCGCAGGTATCCTGGCGGCGGGCACCGCACCCTATGCCTATTCCGCGACGAATCCAATCAAATGGCGCCTGCAAACCTACTCCGGCGCACCACTCGGTGCGCACGTCATCAAGCCGCAAATCGAGGAATTCAACAAAGCGGCGCATGGGCGCATGGAAATCGAACTCTATTACGCCGACCAGCTGGTGCCGACCGACGAACTGTTTCGCGCGATGCAAAACGGCACCATCGATG
>CALZHS010000399.1 GCA_945787265.1 uncultured Gammaproteobacteria bacterium
CCAGCCAGTCGATCCAGTTCGATTGCCCGACCCACCCGTCAACGCATTCGAAATTATTGCGCGTCCGTTGCCACAAGGCCTCGATGCCACCCAGGGACTCGGCCCAGGCAAGTGCGGCGTGCAGGTCTTCGAGTGCCAGCATGCTGGGGGTGTTGATTGTGGCACCCTTGAAGATACCGTCAATTAATTTGCCACCCTTGGCCAGTTGAAACAGTTTGGGTAGTGGATAGCGAGGCACGGCAGATTCGAGTCGCGCCACGGCTCGCGGGCTGAGCGCGAGCATGCCATGGGCGCCCTCGCTGCCGAGAACCTTTTGCCAGGACCAGGTGACGACATCGAGCTTGTTGAAATCAATCGGCATGGCAAAGGCCGCCGACGTCGCATCGCATAATACCAGGCCATCACGTTCGGCATCCAGCCATTCCAGGTCGGGCAGGCAAACACCACTGGTGGTGCCGTTATACACCATGACGAGATCGTGCCCCGGGTTTACCTGGTTCAAATCGGGAAGTTCACCGTAGTCGGCCTGGTACAGGTTCGACTCGAAACCCAGTGCCTGCAGATCTTTTGCCCAGTCACTGGAAAAACTCTCCCACACCAGCGCGTCCACGGGACGGGATCCGAGCAACGACCACATCGCGATTTCGAAGGCACCGGTGTCGGAACCCGGAACGATGCCGAGCTTCCAGTCCGATGGCAGGCCGAGCAGGCGCTGCGAGATTTCGATGGCGTCGGCAAGACGCTGCCTGGGGAGCTTGGCGCGATGGCTGCGACCCAGAAATTCGGTCTTTAAATGGGTGATATCCCAGCCGGGATACTTTTTGCACGGCCCTGAAGAAAAGCGTGGATCCGCGGGTCGAACACGCGGTTGCTCGGGAAGGCCGCTGGCTTCCTCGTTCATGGTATAACCTCTAGTTACGGGTGGTTTGCTCCACCAGGCCCGCGCAGATTACCACAGCTCCGCCGTTTTTGAATACCCTGTACTGGATCAATGCAGACTATTATGCATATTGGCTAAGGTTTGTTAGTTGGGTATCGCTTCCCTGGCCGGCGTTTTCCAGCAGCAGACACTCAAATTCGCAGCCCCAGGCTCGCGCTACGGCTAGAAGCAATCCTTTTATAGCTTCTCGCGCAGTTCCAAAAAAGGGAGATTGTTCAGTAATCGGCTCGTGTTCATATTGCATGGTAAATACTGCGGCAAGCGATTCGTCGGATTACATAAATCGGCGTGGAGTAGAAAATTTACCTTGTATTATTTTCACTGGCTGTTAACTACTAGTAATCAGCATTCCATAACTAGGGAAGGAGAAAACAGTTATGGGTCAATTCGCCCCTGGAAGAATAATCAATTCCAGAACACTGAAAAGCGGTTTCTAAAATTTAATCAGGAAATATATCAGTCATGTTCAGGTTGCTCGTAGTTCCAGTATCTATCGGGATACTGGTTTTTTTGTTTATCTATTTTATTGCGCCCGCAATTTTTTCAGAGTCGGGAATTGTCTCGTATATCGCCGAGTTTTCCCTTTATCTGTCGAACTCGTATTTTGAAACCATGCCGCCGATTATTGCCAGTTACATAGCCAACTTGAACCTGGCAATGGTGGCCTTGACGTTGGGATTACTTTTAACGGTAGTTATTCAACTGGTCGTGATAACTGCAGGCATGCTTATATGTATAGCAAAGTCGATAATATCGTATTTGCAGAAAGACAGGGGTAAAGAGGTTGTGGAGGATTTGTCACCTATCGATATGGACCCGAATTTTATGGAATCAGGGCCAGGGGAAAAAATTCTTGGACGCGGCCTTGATTCGATTGACGACAAATAATGTACTTAATGAACATTAACGCGTCCTGATTAAACTCGACCTGCTCATTGCTGCAATTAAGATAACGGTCACCCTGATCACAGGCTAGGCGCCCACGATAATAGGTTCTTTTGGAACATGTGTAATAACCTCTGGCGGGCCATCGGTAATGATGGTTTGTTCGCCCAGACACATCATTAAACCCGATTCATAGTCGTTCAGAATCAACATATTGAAAAAAGTCATACTCTTTTCAATGATGGTCGGGTTGCCTTTATAAAACATCGGCTGCTCCATCCAGGTTGGTGGCCAGGTTGCACCCATTGTGTAGCCGCAGGCATCTTGGAGGGTATGGGCAAGTCCATGGTCGGTAACAACTGTTCGGTAAGCGTCGTAAACTTCACCCCTCGTTTTCCCGGGACGCAGTAAATCTTGAATTGTTGCTAGTGCCGGCACTAACGCTTCGTGCATTTTCAAATGTAGCTCGTTGACTTCAGGACCAGTCAGCGCGACGCACATGCTGCCCGCATGGTAGTGTCGATAGGCGAGCCCCAGTTCAAGGGTAAGCTGATCGTTTTCAACCAGATTTTTACGCCCGCTTGTGTAGCGCACATTGAGTGCGGATTCGCCGCATCCCAGTGGCGGGATATGTGCAGGCAAGTCAGCACCCATACTAAACAACTTGTTATAGAAAGCACCATAGATGTCGCCTTCGTAGGCGCCTGGCTGAACCGCTAGTAACGCTTCACCAAGCGCAATGTCTAGAATTTCTCCGGCTTTTCTGTGATAGGCGAGTTCCTGTTCGCTCTTTACCATACGCAT
>CALZHS010000400.1 GCA_945787265.1 uncultured Gammaproteobacteria bacterium
ACGAAACTGGCGACGAAAACCCAGATGAAAATAGTCAGTGCACCGATAATCTGACCGGAAAAGCTGGCGCCGTCATTGGTCACCGGCACCAGCAGCAGGCCGAGCAGGCCGACCACACCGTGCACCGAAATCGCACCCACCGGATCATCGATCTTGAGCTTGTCCATGAACACGATGCTAAAGACAACCAGTACACCGCCGATGCCACCAAACAACGTCGCCAGCAGTGGCGTCGGCGTCGACGGTTCCGCGGTGATCGCAACGAGTCCCGCCAGTGCACCGTTTAACGCCATCGTCAGGTCGGCCTTGCCGAACATGAGACGCGCCACGATCATAGAGGCGATCAGGCCGCCGGCTGCGGCCGCGTTGGTATTCATGAATACGACGGCGACCGCATTGGCGTTTTCAACCGACGATGTCGCCAGCACGGATCCGCCGTTAAACCCGAACCATCCCAACCACAGGATGAAGGTACCGAGCGTCGCCAGCGGCAGGTTGGCGCCCGGAATCGCGTTAATCTGTCCCTGCTTGCCGTATTTGCCTTTACGCGCTCCCAGCAGAATTACGCCTGCCAGGGCCGCTGCGGCCCCCGCCATGTGTACGATGCCGGAGCCGGCGAAGTCGGAGAAGCCGAGGTCGCCCAGGGTATACATACCGAAGACGGGCATCCCACCCCAGGTCCAGCTTCCTTCCATGGGATATATCACGCCGGTCATAACAACCGCGAACAGCAGGAATGCCCAGAGCTTCATGCGCTCGGCCACGGCGCCAGAGACGATTGACATGGCGGTCGCGACGAACACAACCTGGAAGTAAAAATCGGCCGACGGCGCATAGGTCGCGGGTTCTTCTGCACCGGCAACACCGTCACCAAGAATGCCCGACAGGAACATCGTGAATTCCCCGCCGCCGTACATGATCGAGTAACCGCAAACCATGTACATCGTGCAGGCGACCGCGAACAAAGCGACGTTCTTGGTCAAAATCTCGGTTGTATTCTTGGAGCGCACCAGGCCAGCCTCGAGCATCGCGAAACCGGCGGCCATCCACATGACCAAAGCGCCACAGACAAGAAAATAAAAAGTATCGAGTGCGTACTGTAACTCAAAAATCTGGTTTTCCATGTTGTCCCCCTAAAGCGCAGCCGGACCAGATTCACCCGTACGAATACGAACAACCTGTTCAAGTGTCGTGATAAAAATTTTGCCGTCGCCGATCTTGCCGGTGTTGGCACTACTGGAAATTGCTTCAATGGCCTGGTCAACCAGGTCATCCTCGATGGCGACTTCAAGTTTCACCTTGGGTAAAAAGTCGACCACGTATTCCGCTCCGCGGTAAAGTTCGGTGTGCCCTTTTTGGCGCCCGAATCCCTTGACTTCCGAGACGGTCAAACCCTGCACTCCGATTTCGCCAAGCGCCTGGCGAACATCATCGAGCTTGAACGGCTTGATGATCGCTGTAATGATTTTCATATGTATTCTCCGCACAAAAACAGGGCCTGATTTTGGAGACTCTGGGAAAACACGCAAATTCTGGTTAGAATTGAGGCTTAATGACCTTTATTTGCATCATTTTGGTGCTAATTTAGATTCTATTGCACTATTTTGGGGCGAATATGATTGATAACCAATCCATTAACCGGCTGTCGGAGAAGATCAACGAGTTACTACCGCCGGGACTACAGCAGGTGAAGACCGACTTTGACGCGCGCCTGAAAATCCTGCTGCAGCAGCAACTGGCTAATTTTGAAATGGTGAGTCGGGAAGAGTTTGATCTCCAGGCCCGCGTGCTGGAGCGCACTCGCGAAAAGCTGGAGACGATCGAGGCTCGCTTGAAGGAACTCGAAAAAACGCTGGAATAAATCGAGGGGCCGGCTACGGCCCCCCGGGACTATTGCCTGTCCTTGGCTCCAGTATTAATGCCTAACAGATCGTAGGGCGGGCACCAGCCCATTATCACGGTGGCGATCAATACAACTCCGACCACCAGTGCGATGATGCCGAGGGTTCCTTCCACGAGTCCAAGCGGCCAGGCTGCAAGCGCCGCAATTCCGATAATTGCGCGAATGGTCCGGTCCGCGGTTCCCATATTCGATTTCATAATACTATCTCATGTTTGACGAAAATAAGGGCCGCGGGGTTATACCCCGCAGCGGCCCTACTATACCCCTAGTTGGCAGGCTCTGCAGTGCCACTGGCGGTAGCCGGCACCGGGGCCATATAATTGCCCATGTTCATCATGTTAAACATTGGCTGCATCGATTGCGGATTCATCATCCAGTTAATGCGTGGGGTATACCAGCTGGGATCAGCCAGTGACGTAATCGGCTGGTAAAATACCGGGTTTGCCATCGCGTTCATCCAGCGCGTGTAATAAGCGGGATCAGCCATCTGCATCATCGGCTGGTACATCGCTGGATTCATCGGCGCCATCATCCATGACATGTACATATTGGGATTCATGAAATATCCCATCGCACGACTCATTTTATTGAAATCGGTCATTCCACTCATCCAGGTATCCCACATCACCGGTTCGGTGGCGCACTTGGTCATAACGTGAATCGTGCGCGGATCGTTAACCACGGCCATCAACTTCATGAACTTGGCCGGGTCCGCCATGGTCTCGGTGAATGCCTTCAGCTGGGGTCTGATCGTATCGAACTCGGAGGCATCCGTAGCTGCACACTCTCCGTAATATTGCTTGGCAAGCTCGAACTTGTGCTCAGCCGCGTTTGCCTGGTCCTGGTTAGCAACTGACACGGAACTAACCGCAGCAAGACCCGATACCAGTAAAGTTGCCATAACCGTGGCAATCAGTTTTCTTATACTCATAGTTATTAGTCCTCAAGTTATCCTCAAAATTGGTATTCGCATTATATAATGATTGCCTAATATACTAATATTCCATCGGGGATAGACTTCCGACGCATTCGGGTGAGTCGGTTAAACTATTGTTTTCAAGCGATTTTCGGGCCGCTAAAAAGGTCGGGGCGAGCGCAGCTGATTTCGTGATAGACTCCGCTTTATGACGCGGGATGCGTCGAGCAGACAGTCTCTACAGGTCTGCATCAATCTTTAGAAAGGATTCTGACATGTCACTGACCCAGCTTAAAACTCGCGCCCAACTGGGCATGCAGGCACCCGAAGTTCGCGTAGAGGTCCATATTTCCAATGGTCTGCCGACTTTTACCGTGGTCGGACTCCCCGAGACCGCAGTGCGCGAGGCGCGCGACCGGGTGCGTTCGGCGATTCTCAACTCCCGTTTCGAATTTCCAGCCCGGCGTATAACCGTGAACCTCGCGCCTGCTGACCTGCCGAAGGAAGGCGGTCGTTACGATTTGCCAATTGCGCTCGGAATCCTGGCCGCTTCAGAACAGATCAATACGACTGCACTGACAAACACCGCGTGTTTTGGTGAACTGGCATTGAGCGGCGAGTGCGGTCCGATCAAGGGCTTGCTGCCCGCGTTGATCGCAAGCAAGAGAGCCGGACAATCCGTAATCATCCCGAAGCAAAATTGCACCGAGGCGGCTCTGCTGCGCGATTTTCCGATACAGCTTGCAACCTCCCTATCCGAGATATGCAGCAGCCTGAATGGCGGCGGAACCTTGCCCCGGGTTGAACCCCTGCAACCATCGCGGCCTGGTTGCGAGACCCTGGATCTAGCCGAAGTTTACGGCCAGTACAAGGCCAAGCGCGCACTTGAAATCGCGGCTGCCGGTGGTCACCACATGCTGATGATGGGGCCACCGGGAACCGGTAAAAGTATGCTGGCGCAGCGTTTGAACACGATTCTGCCACCCATGAGTGAGGACGAGGCGATGGCCAGCGCCACGATACGCTCGGTCTGCCAGCTGCCGGTAAACCCGGATAACTGGCTGCAGCGGCCATTCCAGTCCCCGCACCACACTGTTTCCGGCATCGCCCTGGTGGGCGGTGGCAGGAATCCACGACCCGGCGAAATCTCACTGGCCCATA
>CALZHS010000401.1 GCA_945787265.1 uncultured Gammaproteobacteria bacterium
GATGATTGGGGCGGGTAGTGTCGGTATACATCCCCGGTCGCTTCTTGACCGGTTCGAGCCCCGTAAGGACTTCTATCGAGGCGGCATCGTACTGATTTTTCAAATGAGGTTTTTCCTGTGTTTAAACGATCGCACTAACACAGACCCTTGTATTTAGTGGCACTCGGCCTGATATAATGCGCATCTTTTTTCAGGTTCTCTATTATGAGCGAGTCACCTTATATACACAATGTCGGTATGCAGAATTTCCAGAATCTGGTACTGGAAAAATCGATTAATAAGCCTGTTTTGGTCGATTTCTGGGCAGACTGGTGCCAACCCTGCCAAACCATTATGCCGATGCTGGCCAAACTCGCTGAAGAATATGCAGGAAAGTTCGAACTGGCCAAGGTGAATGCTGACGAGGAGCAGGAACTGGCCGCACATTTCGGTATCAAGAGCCTGCCCACGATGAAACTTTTCTACCAGGGACAAATCGTCGACGAGCGCATGGGTGTGGTGCCGGAATCGGAAATTCGTGCGATGATCGACAAGCACATCGTGTCAGAATCCGACCAAATGGTACAGGCCGCCATGATGGCGTATCAGCAGGGCAATACCGCACAGGCGCTTGAAATGCTTAATAGTACGCTTGCCAAGGACCCTGATAATGCTGAACTCAAGGTTACAATCGCACAAATTGTTTTTGGCGAGGGCGATACCGAGAGCGCGCTGGCATTACTGGACAGTCTCGACAACGAAGGCGCCAAGCTGGATGCTGCGATCAAGCTGCGCGCCGAAATCAACCTGGCGGCACAGCTAGCCGATTTACCTGACCTCGGCGAGATTGAACAGCGCCTGGCCCAGAATCCCAATGATCTTGAAGCGCTGTTGCACAAGAGCAGGCATTTGACCGCGCAGGGTGATTACGACAACGCCATGGAGTGCCTGCTGACAATCGTGCGCAGCGATCGTGGCTACGAGGATGACATCGGTCGCACCAGCCTGCTCGAATTATTTGACGTGCTCGGCGGTGAACATCCCAGCGTGCAAAAATATCGGCGCAAACTCTTCAACCTGCTCCACTAATAATCCCATATCAGCCTGCACCAACAGCTTTCAATCATCCCGGTCGAGGCAGGCTTAAGATAACAAGCAATTGCTTAGGCGCGGTCAACGGAACATTGTTGCGGGACGCTGCGCAACATGGATGTTGCGCGCGAGCCTACATGGACGTATCGGTCCGACGCTTCGGCACGGCGATCCCGCAATAATGTTCCGATGAGCGCGCCGTTCGCTGGGAATTATTGGCAAGGTGAATTTGGCTTTCACTAACCGCGGGGATGGTGTTCGGCGTGCAGCGATTGCAGGCGTGCCTGGGCGATGTGCGTATAAATCTGCGTTGTCGAAAGACTACTGTGCCCGAGTAGCATCTGCACGGTGCGCAAATCCGCACCGTGATTGAGCAAATGCGTGGCAAACGCATGGCGCAACGAGTGCGGCGAGAAAACAGTTTTAACGCCAGCCTTGAGCAGGTGCTTCTTGATATTTTGCCAGAACGCCTGGCGCGTAATCGCGGTACCGCGACTCGATAAAAACAGCGCATCATTGTTTGCATGCGCGCGCTGCAAAGCGGGGCGCGACCGCTTCAGATACTGCGCTAGCCAGTACAATGCCTCCTCGCCCACGGGGATAACCCGCTCCTTGCTGCCTTTCCCGACCAACCGCACCAGCCCGAGCTTGGCATTAACCTGGTTCACTTGCAGGCCCACCAGTTCGCTGACGCGCAGTCCCGAGCTGTACATAAGCTCGAGCATACAGCGGTCCCGAAGACCATAACTGGATTCAAGATCGGGAGCAGCCAACAACTTTTCAACATCGCTCTCGGTGAGCGACTGCGGCAAGGTTCGGTGAATTCTGGGTGCACTGATTAAAGCGGTAGGGTTATCCTGGCGCTCCCCGATCTTGATTAAATATCGATAGTATTGTTTCAGGGTCGACAACAGGCGAGCGTTGGAACGTGCCGATGCACCTTGATCAAAGCGCTCAGCTAAAAAATGCTGGATGCTTGACTGATCCGCGCAGAGCAGCTTTTGTTGCCGCGTCTGCAACCAGCGCGAAAACTGGCGCATGTCCTGATGATAGGCGCTCAGGGTTCTATCAGCTAAACCTTTTTGCGACCACAGGCTATCGATAAAGCGCTCGATTTCCGGATCGCCAGCTTGCCTGGACAACTTCTTCATCGACAAAAAAAAGGCACAGCTTACTGTGCCTGTTAATATCTTGTTAACATGAGGATCAATTACCTTTTCTTCCTTCGTGGTCTCTTAGACCCGGTAACCGCCGACTTAGCCTGCTGATCCCATCCATACACAAATTTTGCGATAGCGGCACTCCTCTTATCAGATAATTCACCCAGGGCATCGACACGCCTGTTGGCGTTACGAACTTCGTTCCTTAATCCCCGTACCTGTTTTTTTAAGGTCTTGACTACTTCATCAATAGCCTTGGTCCTTGGGTTAGCGGCAGCCTTCTGTGTTGCAGCGCGTCGGTTCTTGACTTCAGGCTTTACCGCTTTTTTTTAGCCGGGGCTCGCCTTGCCTTTTTCTTTGCTGCTGGCCTCTTAGCTACTTTCTTTTTCGCTGC
>CALZHS010000402.1 GCA_945787265.1 uncultured Gammaproteobacteria bacterium
TCCATCGCGCCGCGTCCTGACGAATTAAGGTGACAGTTAACTTACTTCCGAATTAAGTTAACTGTCAACATGATTCACATAATTCGCTAGCATTACACGCCAGCACAAACCACTAAAAAACAAATAGGTATACTGTCCCCGGAATTCGTGATATCGACAGCGGGTGACGCAGGTCAACTCATTGCCGGCCAACTCTTTGTAAGCTTCGGACAAGTAAAGGAATAGCAATGCGGATTCTAGCGTCATTATCACGCCTGGTTGCGGTTCTGGCCGTGCTGTTGATAGCCACGCCGGCCGCTGCCGACGAGGGCGGCAAGGCATACCTGATCGAGGTCGAGGGTGCGATCGGCCCTGTCATTCAGGAACTCGTCACACGCGGCATCGGCGATGCCGAACAGGAGCACGCCGCGGTGGTTATCCTGCAAATGGACACGCCCGGCGGCCTGGATCATTCGATGCGGGAAATCATCAAGACCATCCTGGACGCCCAGGTACCGGTTGTCACCTGGGTTTCGCCACAGGGATCGCGTGCCGCCAGCGCGGGCACCTATATCGTCTACGCCAGCCACGTGGCGGCGATGGCCCCTGCGACCAACCTCGGCTCGGCAACACCGGTGCAGATCGGCGGACTACCCAAACTGCCCTCCCCGCCTGCGCAGCCGGGACAGGAAAAGCCGGAAGCCGACGGCAAAACCGATATGGAACGCAAGATTCTCAACGATGCGATCGCCTACATCAGGGGATTGGCGAAACTCAGAGGGCGCAATGAACAATGGGCCGAGCAGGCAGTACGCGAGGCCGCCTCCTTGAGCGCGGAGGAAGCGCTGGAGCTGAACGTCATCGACCTGATCGCGGCCGATCTCAACAGCTTGCTGAAACAGCTCGACGGGCGCGAAATCAACATCAAGGGGCGCATCCTGGTGCTCGACACCGCTGCCATGGTCGTCGAACGCATCTCCCCGGACTGGCGCTCCGAGCTGCTCGCCATCATCACCAACCCCAATATAGCCTACGTGCTGTTGCTGATCGGTATCTACGGACTGATTCTCGAGTTTTCCAACCCGGGGGCGATATTGCCCGGCGTGACCGGCGTCATCTGCCTGCTGCTCGCGCTCTACGCGCTGCAGGTGCTGCCGGTCAACTATGCAGCGCTCGCGCTGATCGCCGTCGGCATCGTGTTCATGGTCTCGGAGATATTCGTCACCAGCGGCGGCATCCTCGGTATCGGCGGTGTCGCCGCGTTTACCGTCGGCTCGGTGATGCTGTTCGACGACGATTACCTGGCCGTGTCGATCCCGATGATCGGCGGCACCGCGCTGGTCGCTGCCGGCTTCATGCTGTGGATACTGCGACGGTTCGCCACGCTCAGACGCGCCCAGGTGGTCAGCGGCGAAGAATACATGATCGGTCATATCGGCACCGTGCGCGAAGCGTTCGACGTCCGCGGGCGGGTCGACCTGGACGGCGAAAACTGGATCGCGGAGACCCGCGTTCCGCTGCAGGCGGGACAAAAGGTGCGCGTCTCCGCCATCGATAAACTGGTACTGAAAGTCGAACCGGTCGAGGAATCGTCCGAGGAGAAATAAACATGTATTTACTCGAATACCTTACGCCCGCAATCATACTTTTCGCGATTATTGCTTCTGCCATCCGAATCCTGCGGGAATACGAACGCGGCGTGGTTTTCTTCCTGGGCCGTTTTCAGAAGGTCAAGGGACCGGGGCTTATTATCATCATCCCATTCATCCAGAAAATGGTGCGGGTCGACCTGCGCGTCATCACCTATGACATTCCGACCCAGGACATCATATCTCGCGACAACGTGACCGTGCGGGTCAGCGCGGTCTTGTATTTTCGCGTGGTCGATCCGGAACGCGCGATCATCCAGGTGGAACAATTTTTCGAGGCCACCAGCCAGCTGGCACAGACCACGCTGCGCTCGGTGCTGGGCCAGCACGACCTCGACGAAATGCTGTCGCAACGGGACAAGTTGAACGCTCACATTCAGAAAATCCTCGATGAGCAGACGGCTTCCTGGGGAATCAAGGTCACCAATGTCGAGATCAAACATATCGATCTGAACGAGAGCATGATCCGCGCCATCGCCAAGCAGGCCGAAGCCGAACGCGAGCGCCGCGCCAAGGTCATTCACGCCGAGGGCGAACTGCAGGCATCCCAAAAGCTGTTGGAGGCGGCGGAGGTCATGTCGAAAAATCCGCAGACCCTGCAGCTGCGCTACCTGCAAACCCTCAACGACATATCCAGCGAAAATGCCACGACGATCGTGTTTCCGTTGCCGATCGATATCGTCAAAGCGTTCGCCGTACAGAAGCCGGAAACGGTCGACTAAAGCGTTCCGGATCGGGGAAATTCCGGGGACAGTATACCTAACCCGGAATTGTCCGGAATTGCCCGGAATTGCCGAAATATAACCGGCAATAAATAATCCCTCCTCCCCCCTTTCCCCGGGTGGTTATAATGCCCACCATGGCAACTGGCATTTCCCGATACGCGGCGATCGCGACGATCGTCGTATCCGCGTCGCTCTGGGCGGGCGCGGCAGCGGCCGCCGAGTGCGGCGGCG
>CALZHS010000403.1 GCA_945787265.1 uncultured Gammaproteobacteria bacterium
ATCTTGAGCATTGGCTTGAAGCCATACGTAAAGCGGGCTTACCCGAGACGCCCGATTCAAGTCCCCCTGATCCATCCTAGTACCATTTCGTCGGATGGCTACAAACATTTATGGATCTGACCTTCAGATTCAGTTTCCCGATAGGCTCCTTGTGGTCGAAAGCGTCAGCTCGAGAAAATAGCGTCAATGACAGTAACGGGCAAATAGCTGCCTACTATTTCTTCTGGGAGTCCGCTTTGGGTCGGTTTCTGCCGCTGATAGGAAAAAATTCAGCGTCTGCTTTTCCGATTTTATGTAAAGTAAGGTGTGCGCATTGGCAAAGGCGTAGATTATTCTGATAATAACCGAAATTTGTTGGTATAAGTGTTGTAATATTTTATAGTAGAACTTCAGATTATTCTTTTAAAACAATAGCTTAACACTGTAATTCGATTCCGCCCCTGAATTGAAATTTTAGTTCGATTCCCCAAGGTAGAAAACATGTTGGTTTATTTGTTGGGGACTCATGCAGCGGCGTCCGATTTTATCTAGCAATTACAAACGCTTTTGTTACCGATTCGATTCCACCCCTAGGCACCATTTCTCTCTGTTTCAACTCGATTTTCGAACTCACACAGGACCTGTGCTCAAACCCTGGAACATGAGACGTGTCTGAACCTTCATCTGCGTAAATGTCCCTTCGATGAAATAGGTGTGCTGTATAAAAATCTCGACTTAGGTAGGCAGATTATACTGTTATCTAACTATTTTGGAGTCGAGTAATATAGATCGGAAAACCCATCACGACATATCTGGAAAATTGAAGGTTTTAAATTATGCGAAAAAGACAGGGAGCGACGAAACAACAGATTGCATTTGCCTCGATGCTCGTGAACCGATACGATTTCCGCTGGTCATAACATTGGCCGGTTGTGTTATGCTCAACCAGGTATTGACGAATTCGAATCTTCCTACAAGGTACCGACAGACGCCCCGAATAATGCGAGTAACGATACGAAAGCACCTGGCCCGGTTGATTTGCTGCATGATGGCAATCAACCTGCTGGCTGCACCGATGGTGCACGCGTCGTGGGTTATCCTGGACGGTCCCGCGGAACAGGGCGTCGATACGAGTCACCGCTGTAAACATGGCATCTACGAAGCCGATCGAGTTTCCGCGCAGCTGTTGCAGGAGGCTGTCAACGCGGCCGGCGAGATGCAATGCGAGCACGGCAGTACCTGCAAGGTTTTGTGCGGCATTTCCGCGTCCATATTGCACCAGGACTGCGCGCTTTCCGCCTTTGACAAATCCGATCGCTGGCTGCCCACTGACACGCTCGCAGTGAAGTCCTCTTTCCTATCCCGCCTGGAAAGGCCGCCGAGACTCTAACCTCACCGGTCCCCGAGACCGCCTGGCCAGCTCGAAGCAAAGCCGGCCCCGACTCATTGCGCCATCGCAATCGCTAACCGTGATGCATTGCCTGTGGCGTTACATCTAATCGTTATTTTTCGAGGTTCCAGTGCTGAACATGAATACAGGTACAGGATTCAGATACGCCTTGCTCGCTTCGGTTCTAATGGGAAACGCGGTATTGGCCGCAGAGGATATGCCGTCTCCGCTGAATGTCGATCAGCATCCCGCGTCGCCATCCTACGAATCCTTGTTTCCCGACGAGGTCGTTCCACTTGATACAGAGCTCTCGTGGAAACGCAGGTTTCGCGGAGACGAGACATTTAATTCCGACGAGACACTTCCGCCGACCAGCTCGGTGCTGGAGCGCCTGTCGAATCGCCCGGGCTCGGGTACAAGTGGCGAATCGATGCCGGGCGGATTCGATGCCAGCGGCGTGGTGCGCCAGGTACGGTTGTCGGAAGGCAAGATCAAGGTCGAGCACGGACCCATCGATCGTCTCGGCATGCCGGGGATGACGATGATGTTTCGCGTCGAGGATCCGAAGCAGATGGCGAATATCGAGAAGGGCTCGGAGATCGAGTTCAACGTCGACAATACGGCCGCCGGGTTCACCATCACCGGGCTGCAGTTGATCGGCAGCGATGCGGGCGATGCCTTCGACGCGAGCGGTACGGTCAAGTCGATCCGGGCCGACCAGGGCAAGGTCAAGATCGAGCACGGCCCCATCGACAAGTTCGGCATGCCGGGCATGACGATGCTGTTCAAGGTCAGGGATGCACAGTTCCTGGTCGGGCTGCAACGCGAAATGCCCGTCGACTTCGACGTAGTCAACGGGCCAGGCGGTTTCGAGATTACCCGTATCCGGCCGGCAAACGGCCCGCAAATGGCCACTGCTGCCGCTCGTGTTTGCTACAGGGTCGGCCCGTTCGCGAAGCAGGATCTGGCTCGAGCAGTGGGCCAACGTTATCGGGACCGGGGTGCGGCGATGCAGCTCAAATCCGACAGTGAAAGGCAGTATGTCGGCACCATGGTTTATATCGATGGCCACACCACGCGTGAAGCCGCATTGGCCACCGCCCGCGACCTGCAGGCCAGGGGGATCGAGGATTACTGGTTGCTTAACGAGCCAGGCAAGCAGCATGCGATCTCGCTAGGCGTGTTTGGTCAGCAGCAGAATGCTGC
>CALZHS010000404.1:0-2572 GCA_945787265.1 uncultured Gammaproteobacteria bacterium
CGCTGGCTTGTATGCCCTGGGTTGCCTGCATCTCGCGCTCTATCTGCTGGTTTAGCTATGAAGTTTTCGCAATCTATTCTGGCAGCTTTACTGATACTGAATATCGGTTTCACCGTGGCGGCCGATGCCGAAGTCAAGGTAATCGCACTGTTTTACGATAAGGCATTACTGCAGGTTGGCGACAAACAGAAGATCGTAAAAAAGGGTGAAACTTTCGAGGGCGTATTACTGGAGTCCGCATCCGGGCGAGGAGCGGTGGTAATCATCGACGGTAACAGGTTAAAACTTGGCCTGAATCAGTCAATCGCCGGAAACTTTAAAAAACCTGATCGCTCCAGCATGAAGATATATCCTGATTCGCTCGGGATGTATTACGTCAAAGGGGCCATCAACGGCCAACCAACGCGGTTTCTGGTCGACACGGGCGCGACCTTCGTCACCATGAGTGGCAGGAAAGCCCGCAGTCTCAAAATTGATTATCGCAGAGGTATACGCAGTACCGCGCAAACCGCTGCCGCTATCGTGCCGGTTTTTCAGATCAAGCTTGAGTCGGTGAGTATCGGTGGTATCAGGTTGCCCAATGTCGATGCGACGGTAATCGCGGGGGACCAACCCGCCGAAGTATTACTCGGCAACTCCTTCCTGCGGCATACCCGAATGCAAAAAGCAGGCTCTGTGCTCGAGATCAGGCAGCGCTTCTAAAAGGTAAAATTTTCAGGCCCGCGGGGCATTATTCCGTTAGAATAACGCGCGTCTCAATGCCCGTCTGATCATAATGATAAAAACTCGATTTGCCCCGAGTCCCACCGGATTGCTGCACGTTGGCGGTGCCCGAACAGCACTGTTTTGCTGGCTACTCAGCAGAAAAATGGGTGGCAAGTTTGTGTTGCGTATCGAGGATACCGATCTCGAACGTTCAACGCCTGAATCGGTACAGGCGATCCTGGATGGCATGGCGTGGCTGGGTCTCGATTACGACGAAGGACCTTATTACCAAACCGAGCGCTTTGATCGCTATCTTGAGGTTATCCGCAAATTAGTCGAGCAAGGGGATGCCTATTATTGCGAATGCTCCAGGGAGCGGCTCGACGCATTGCGTGCGCAGCAAATGGCGGCGAAGCAAAAGCCTCGTTACGATGGCTACTGCCGTGAACTGGGATTACAGCCTGGGACTGACAAACCGTTGGTGGTTCGATTCAGGAATCCATCAGAGGGCACAGTCCGCTTTTTCGACCATGTAAAGGGCGAGGTCAGCGTCAACAACGCGGAGCTCGACGATTTGATCATCGCTCGCAGTGACGGCAGCCCCACCTATAACCTGTCGGTTGTCGTTGACGATATGGACATGGAGATTACCCACGTTTTGAGGGGAGATGATCACGTGAATAATACCCCGCGCCAGATAAACATATTGAGTGCCATGGGTGCCAGGATTCCCGAATATGCGCATGTACCGATGATACTCGGTGACGATGGCAAGCGCTTGTCAAAACGTCACGGCGCAGTTGGCGTAATGGAGTATTTCGAGTCCGGCTATCTCCCCGAGGCGATGTTGAACTACCTGGTGCGACTGGGTTGGTCTTGCGGTGATCAGTAAATATTTTCGCGACAGGAAATGATCGAAAATTTCAGCCTTGACGCATTAAACAAATCAGCTTCAAGCTTTAACACGGAAAAGCTCAACTGGGTCAACCAGCAATACCTGGTTAGCGAATCGCTGGAAAAGATAGTCGAGCTGGTCAAGTCGAGGCTCGATCGACTGGAGCTCGCGTATGACAGCAGTCTCGATTTCAGTACGATCGTCGATTTATACCGCCAGCGCGCATCGACCATCAACGAGCTCGTCGATAGCATCCTCTACTGTTTTCAGGATTTTGCAGACTATGACCAAAAAGCGGCGCAGAAGGTACTCAAACAGGAGGCGCTGGAGCCATTGCGACAGTTGCATCATCAACTTTCCGGACTCGAAAACTGGGATGCGCAGTCAATACACGCCGTAGTAGAGGCGATTACCGAAGCACTTGGCGTCGGCATGGGGAAAGTGGGTCAGCCCCTGCGCGTGGCGGTTACCGGCGGATCTTTTTCGCCACCCATCGACCAGACGGTGGAGCTACTCGGCAAGGAACGCAGTATTAGCCGAATTGAGCGCGCAATTGACTATATTTCGGCAAATACTGTACCGTGAATCCTCATATTATTCAGTAACATGCTATATAAACTTAAGGAACAACTGGATCGGGCATGTTAAACTCTGCCCGCCGCAAAAGAGGCTTCCAGAAGTCATCTGGCGCGACCATTTGCCAGTTTAAGATGGAATCGCTCCGGAGCTTACCTGAATGCGGAAAAACCAGGCTGGTCCGGCCGGATAATCATGCAGGAAAGTAAGTCAGTGACCCGAAAAACGATCAATTGCGTGGTGATGTTTGCCGATGTGGCGGGCAGCACGGCCATGTATGAAAACATGGGCGACGATCTGGCAAGAGAACGTATCTCCAAGGCACTGAACGCGTTGATATCGATTTCACGTCGCCACAACGGCAAGCTGGTAAAAACGATTGGCGACGAAATTCTG
>CALZHS010000404.1:2592-5660 GCA_945787265.1 uncultured Gammaproteobacteria bacterium
TCACCGGAAACCATCGGGGTATCGATCAGGATCGGTATGCAATACGGCAGTACCATCCTTGAAAACGACGATATTTTTGGCGACACCGTCAACGTGGCGGCCCGGGTTGCGAGCATGGCGAAGGCGCGCCAGATCCTGTGCACCCAGGAAATCGCATTCATGGTCAAGAGTGGTGAGCTTTCAAATAATATGCGTCCTTATGACCGCTTGCGGGTTAAAGGAAAAAACGAGCAGCTCGATGTTTACCTGTACGCCTGGGAGCAGGAAGGCGATATCACCAACATGGCGACGGCCAGCAGTTTTACCAATCCGGCGCGACACGACCAGGTAAAACAACTCGTCCTGAAGTACGAAGGCAAGCCCCACACCATTGAAACCGATACAACCTCTTACGTCATCGGCCGGGGTCAGGACTGCGATTTGATCATCAAGGGTGATTTGATTTCTCGCCACCACTCAAAACTGGAGCATCGGCGTGGCAAGTTCATCATTACGGATCAGAGTACCAATGGAACCTTCATTCGAACCACGGAAGGACAGGAGATATTTCTACGCCGTGAGGAATTCACGATATTTGGCTCCGGACACATCAGCCTCGGCAAAAAAGTCGACCTCAACGACGAAAATATCATTCATTTCCACTGCGAATAACGCGATATAATCTCCGCCACACCATGCCGGAGAAGATTAACGATGAANNNNTTTAACACCCTTACTGCGCTTGAAGTTGATGGCCAGGAGTATCATTACTTCAGCCTTGAAAAACTTGCTGATGGTGACTTGTCCACTATTCACCAGCTACCGTTCTCTTTAAAAATATTGCTGGAGAATATTCTGCGCTTTGAACAGGGCGGCGATGATGCAAGCGGAGATATTCGGGCCTTCGCCAAATGGGTAGAAGCGCGCAGCTCTGATCGTGAGATCGCATTTCGACCCGCCAGGGTGTTAATGCAGGATCTCACCGGGGTGCCTGCGGTGGTTGACCTGGCCGCGATGCGTGATGCTGCTGCCGATGATCCGCAGCGTATCAATCCGCAAATTCCGATTGACCTGATCATCGACCACTCGGTGATGGTGGACGAATTTGCGACTCCGAATGCGTTTGCCCACAATGTTGCGCTCGAGGTGAAACGCAACGACGAACGCTATCGATTCCTCAAGTGGGGTGCCTCTGCATTTGATAATTTCCGCGTGGTCCCGCCGGGCACCGGAATATGCCACCAGGTAAATCTCGAGTACCTGGCAAAAACAGTCTGGACGCAACAGTTTGATGACAAGAATTACGCGTTTCCAGATACGCTCGTCGGTACTGACTCCCATACCACGATGATCAACGGCCTCGGCGTGCTCGGTTGGGGAGTGGGCGGTATCGAGGCCGAGGCCGGCATGCTGGGTCAACCGGTGTCACTGCTGATTCCCGAGGTTGTCGGATTTCAATTCACCGGCCAGTTGCGCGAGGGAATTACCGCGACCGACCTGGTATTGACGGTCACCCAGATGCTGCGTGAACACGGCGTGGTTGGCAAGTTTGTCGAGTTTTTTGGAGATGGACTCTCACAACTACCGCTCGCGGATCGCGCGACGCTGGCAAACATGTCCCCGGAATACGGCGCCACCTGCGCCTTCTTTCCGGTTGACCAGGAGACTATTCGCTACCTGAGTTTAACCGGGCGCGATGAGGCGAATCTGAAGCTGGTCGAAGCCTACTGCAAAGCCCAGGGCCTGTGGTACCAGGCCGATAGCCCGGATCCCGAATTCAGCAGTAGCCTTACCCTCGATCTGTCCTCGGTCGAAGCCTCGCTGGCCGGACCCAAACGTCCGCAGGACCGCGTGTCACTGTCGGGAATCAAGGCCGCAACGGAATCCATAATCGGAGCGTCTGCACCGTCTGGCCGGAAATCAAACGATGAACTGCTCGATGGGGACGTCGTTATTGCCGCGGTAACCTCCTGCACCAATACCTCCAATCCGAAGGTAATGATGGCTGCTGGACTACTGGCGCGTAACGCGCGAGCAGCCGGACTAAGCACCAGGCCCTGGGTCAAGACCTCGCTCGCACCCGGGTCAAAGGTTGTCACGGAGTACCTGAATGCCACCGGCCTGCAGCAGGACCTGGACGCGATCGGGTTTAACCTGGTTGGCTATGGCTGCACCACCTGTATCGGAAATTCCGGGCCCTTACCCGAAGCGATTGAATCCCAGATCAGGGAAAAGGACCTGACGGTTGCGAGTGTTTTGTCGGGCAACCGCAATTTCGAGGGACGCATTCATCAGCGCATCAAGTCTAACTGGCTCGCCTCGCCGCCACTGGTCGTTGCCTACGCGCTGGCCGGTAGCACCTGCATCGATTTGACGTCAGAACCCATCGGCGAGTCTGCCGACGGCAAGCCGGTGTTTCTGCGTGATATTTGGCCAAGCAACCAGGCTATCGCGGATGAAGTGATGAAGGTGAATGAAAGCATGTTCAGGGAGCAGTATGCCGATGTGTTCAGCGGCGATCGAAACTGGCAGGATATCGATGTGGATGACGCGTTGACTTACAGCTGGGATGATTCCTCTACCTATATTCGTAATCCACCGTATTTCAAGCTCGACAACAGTAAGCAGCTGGAGCCGATAGTGAACGCTCGTATCCTGGCCTTGCTGGGTGATTCGATAACGACGGACCACATATCTCCGGCCGGCGCGATTGCGGTCGACAGTCCTGCCGGCAGGTATTTGCTCGAACACGGGGTTGATCGGAACAGTTTCAATTCGTACGGATCTCGCCGTGGCAACCACGAATTGATGATGCGCGGCACCTTTGCCAATATCCGCATTCGTAACGAGATGACGCCGGATGTCGAAGGCGGCGTAACGCTGCATATGCCGGATCGTGAGCAGATGAGTATTTACGATGCAGCAATGAAGTATTTACAGCAGGGCACACCGCTAGTAGTCATTGCGGGCAAGGAATACGGTACCGGATCGAGCCGTGACTGGGCTGCCAAGGGACCACGCCTGCTCGGCGTCAAGGCGGTAGTTGCCGAGAGTTTCGAGCGTATCCACCGCTCCAACCTGATCGGTAT
>CALZHS010000405.1 GCA_945787265.1 uncultured Gammaproteobacteria bacterium
CGCTCGAAATGTTCGCGCAATTGCGATACCAGCTCCTGCTGGAAGATCTCGACCACGAGCTCGAAGTTCAGACGCAGGCTACGCGGATCGATGTTAGCGGAACCGATATGTGCGTAATTATCATCGATCAGCAGAAATTTACTATGGGCAAACGGGGGCGGTTGGTAATAAACCCTTGCGCCGTACTGCAGCAACTCCCACAACATGTTGCGCGTGGCCCAGTGGGCCAGTGGCTGGTTGGACTTCTCGGGCAGGATAATGCTTACTTCGACACCCCGCAGGGCGGCGGCCTGCAAAGCATTAACCAGTTCGGGTGGCGGCAAAAAATAAGGCGTCATGATCGCCACGCGTTCTCGCGCCAGGGCTACTGCACTGGTCATGATCATGGCCAGTTTTCCAAGGTCCTCGTTCGGTCCATCGGTAACGACCCGGCAAACTGCGTTGCCCTTCGACGCGAACTCGGAGAGAGGCTGCGGCGATGCCTCCCCGGCGGCAAACAGCCAGTCCTCGTTGAAGGCCGCCAGCAGTTGCTCGATGATCGGACCCTCGACCTGGAAATGAATATCAGCGGTCTTGCGACGACTCGGAGGCTGCTGACTCAGGTGGCGGTCACCGATGTTCATACCACCGGTGAAACCCACCTGCCGGTCTACGATCAGCAATTTGCGATGATTGCGCAGGTTAACGTGAATCGATGGCGGAAAAATAGCCGGCGGAATAAATCGAGCCACCTTCACGCCCTGCCGCTTTAGTAGACTGCCCGCTCGAGGGAAGCTATATAACTCGCCGATACCGTCCAGCAGTACGCGAACTTCGACACCGCGAGCGTGCGCGGCAGCCAGTGACTCGACGAAAGCCCGCCCTACTTTATTGGTCTCGAAAATGTAGGTCGCCAGGCAAACCGAATGCCGGGCCCGGTTAATAGCCGTCAGCATAGCGGCATAGGCACTCTCCCCTTCGAAAAAAGGTTGCAACGCGTTTCCATCCGTCAGCGGCCGATGCGTGACCGCGGCCGAAGAGCGCGCCAGAGTGCTGAGTTCCGGGTGCGCGGCGAATGCGGGAAGCTGGGCCACCACATCGGCCATTTTGATCATGTCGGGTCTTTCATAACTGAGTTTTAAGTGCCTTAACGGCTCACCCTTGATCTCGTGCGCTCGAGTGCGCAGCCGATTAATACCGAACAGGTAATACAGCACGGGACCCAGGAAAGGATAGGCAAAAGAAACGGCGATCCAGCCGAGTGCCGCGCGCGGATCGCGTTTGTAAAGCAATGCGTGTCCGGCGCTGATAGTGGCCAGCGCAATGTGGGCAACAAGCAGGAGCCAGGCATTGTTCAACTGATTTTACTCCATCAAAATCTGGTCAGGGCAGTAGCCCTGTTATCACTACCCATCAGGGTAATATGTGCCACACCATTGTGCCTCGTTCAGTACAGCGGGGGTACTGGGATTAATGGTATGGACTATTTTTCCATATCGCTGCAGTAACACTGGCTCGTAAAGGACTCAGAACCATTTTTTGCGCTTGAAATTAGTCAGCATGCCGACCAGGACGCCGAGAATTTCGACCTGGTCGATATTATGACCAAATCGGGAGACAAACAAGCTTTAATAACGGCACTGTTTGCGCGTAGTTATTGACCTGAAGGGACCGCAAATTTATTTGTGACTAATTCGGATTCTGCCCAGCCTACTAGGCGTCTTTAAACCAAAACTAACAAACCAAACGTGTACCTGATTATGAAAAAATTGCAAATGGTCATTGGCGGTTGTCTCGCACTTCTCCTGTTTGGCTGCGCCAGTGGCAATAAAACTGATCTTGCCCAGGAAATTGATCCCAAGCCGGCAGTTTCCGAATCCGCAAATTTAATGATACAGGCCGAGAAGCAGCAAGCCGACCTGCTGGCTTTCAAGGAATATGCCCGGGCTTCGGAAAATCTGAAAAAAGCCCAACTAGGATTGTCTGGCAATTACGAAACAAAATACATGCTGGATAAAGCGGAAGAGGCAAAACTAAATTTTGAGCGAGCGCTTCAACTGTCGCGGGACAGAGTTCCAATTGCTGCGCGTATACTCGAGGCTCGCAGGTCTTCATTGAACGCCGGGTTAAGAAACAGTGAAACACTGGTAGCGGCGCTGGCTAAAGTTGATGATGACTTGAGAGATGAAACTAACAACTTTTCCAGGGCGCTTGGATCGAAGGAATTTTCAAAATTTCAGAAAAAGTACCTCGCTCTCGAAATCAGGGCCGTTCAGTTCAGAGAGCTGAACGACGTTGAAAACACCATCCGAAAGGCTGACCGGGCGGATGCGGATGACCTCGTACCGAAGACACTAGGGCAGGCGCAGCTGGATGTCAGTGAAGCCGAAAATCTGATTGCACAAAGTCCCCGCGAGCCAAATATTTACCCACCTTTTGTGACTCATGAGGTTAACTAACCGTCTCTAGTGCATAACCTTTGTTGGGAAATCCAAACAATCTCTTTTAAAGAGTAAGCGAGCTTTACAGAGGGGGATAAATCTTGTTGAAAAAAATTCTGCTTCCAAGCATTTTGCTGGTGCTTGCTTA
>CALZHS010000406.1 GCA_945787265.1 uncultured Gammaproteobacteria bacterium
TTTATCGACTATAGCGTCATTTTCTTCCGGGACCAGCAGCTCACCCCCGATCAGCACATCGAGTTTGCGCGTCGCTGGGGTGAGATCAACGTAAATCGTTTTTTCAAGGCGGTCGACAGCCACCCGATCATTGCCGAGGTGCGCAAGGAAGCGCACCAGAGGGCTAACATCGGTTCCAGCTGGCACACCGATCATTCCTACGACGAGATTCCGGCGATGGGATCGATACTGTATGCGCGCGAGGTGCCGACGGTGGGCGGCGATACGCTGTTTGCCAGCATGTATGCCGCCTGCGATGCGCTTTCCGACGGCCTCAAACAAATGCTGTCGACGATGAACGCGGTGCACTCCAGCCGGCATGCCTTCGGCGAGGGTGCCTACGTCGATACCGACCCCGAAGATCTCAACGGCAGGCTCGGCAATACCGAGGCGGCGACGCAGGATGCGATCCATCCCGTCATCATCAGGCATCCGCTGTCAGGTCGCCCCTCGCTTTACGTGAACGGTGACTTTACCGTGAAATTTGAAAACTGGACCCAGGAAGAATCGCAGCCGCTACTCGATTACCTGTATGCACACGCCCGCCGGAATGAATTTACCTGCCGTTTCCAGTGGCAGCAAGGATCCATGGCGATCTGGGATAATCGCGCCACGCATCACTGTGCGCTCAACGATTATCACGGCGAGCGCCGTCTGATGCATCGCATTACGATCGATGGGGTGGAATTGGAGTCCGCGGCAGCCTGAAGACTGCCGCGGACCGGGTCTTAGCTTGCCGCCTTGACCTCGTGCATGTATACATCCTGCTGCGGGTAGGGAATGCTGATTCCCGCCTCGTCAAACTTAAGCTTGATTTTCTCCAGTAGATCCCAGCGCACCGCCCAGTAGTCTCCGGTATTTACCCAGGGACGCACGTTCAGGTTGACGCTGCTGTCGGCAAGTTCACCAACCATAACCGTTGCAGCGGGATCTTTCAGTATGCGCTCGTCCGCTTCCATCACCGCCATGATGATGTCGCGTGCCTTGCCGATGTTATCGTCGTAACCGATACCGAACACGAGATCTACGCGACGCGTCGGCAACGCGCTGGTGTTGATGATATTGCCACCGATGATGGAGGAATTGGGAACAATTACGCGCTGATTGTCACCGGTGTGCATCATTGTCGAGAACAGGCCGATCTCATCGACGACCCCGGCGGTACCCCCGGCAGTTATAAAATCACCGATCTTGAATGGCCGGAAGATAATAATCATGACCCCGGCGGCAAAGTTACCCAGCGAATCCTTGAGCGCAAGGCCGACAGCAAGTCCCGCCGCGGCAACAATTGCCATCAGTGAGGTTACGTTGACCCCGAGCGAGTCGACCGCCGCGAGCACGACCGCGACCAGCAGTATGGCGTAGGTTATGTTGCCGATAAAACCGACCAGTATGGCGTCGGTGCCGGCCCGGGCCATTGCCTTTTGCAGCAGGTTACTCAGCATGCGCGCAATGATCTTACCGATGAGAAAGATCGCAATCGCAATCCCGATCTTGATGCCCCAGTCGAGGGCGTTTTCAGATACCCAGGTTGTTATATTTTCCATGATGTCTCCTGTAGTTTGATGTATAGGGTCGATTTAAAAGGCGCGATTGTGCCATTTTTGTCGGCTTTCGAGGAGGCTTTTATTTAACCATTAATAATTCAATAACGGGACGAATGTTTTATGATGATGCGGGTCGAAAACTCCAAATAACAACTGCGAGGATCTTTACATGGAACAGCCTTTTGTCGGTGACACCGTTAATACCTTTGTATCCGGTTTCCTGTCCATTGTCGCGTGGTCCAGGACAACGAACGCTTGGCGCCGCTCGATGAAATTTATCCCGATCAGACCGGAGTTGAAGCGGTACCAGCGTGAGGGGCTAACATGAAAGCGAGTGACCTTTTTGTGCGTTGTCTCGAGAACGAGGGCGTCGAGTACATTTTCGGGATTCCCGGAGAAGAAAATCTCGATGTCATGGACTCGATGATCGGCAGTAACATCCGGTTCATCACCACGCGCCACGAGCAGGGCGCGGCGTTCATGGCCGATGTATACGGACGCCTGACCGGCAAAGCGGGCGTCTGTCTTTCCACACTCGGACCGGGTGCCACCAATCTGGTTACCGGTTTTGCCGACGCCAACATGGATCGTGCTCCCATTATCGGAATCGCGGGGCAGGGTGCGACGACGCGTATGCACAAGGAAAGCCATCAGGTGCTCGATCTGGTTAACCTGTTCGCTCCGATTTCCAAGTACAGCGTGCAGATTCGCGAACCTGAAATTGTCGCCGAAATCGTGCGCAAGGCCTTCAAGGCGGCGCAGGCGGAAAAACCGGGCGGAAGCTTCATCGATTTTCCGGAAAACGTGGCGGAGATGGAAGTTGAGGGCAAGTTACCGCTCAAGGTGCAAAGTCCCGAGCCACCGGTGCCACCGGCCGACAAGATCAGCCAGGCGGCCAGGGTTATCTCAAACGCAAACTATCCGATCGTAATGGCGGGAAACGGTGTCGTTAGGGCTCATGCCAACGATGCCCTGGTCA
>CALZHS010000407.1 GCA_945787265.1 uncultured Gammaproteobacteria bacterium
TGATTTCGGCTTCCTGCTCGGTATCGCGGTGGTGCTGATGTTTACCGGATCACTCGATTACTACGAGGTATTCGATCGCGCCGACGCGCTGGTCACGGCGACCATGCAGGTGATCCCGGGAATGGACTGGTCGGTTATCACGCTGGCCTGCATTCTGCTGTTCATTGGCGCGATGGGTAAGTCGGCGCAGGTGCCGCTGCACGTGTGGCTGCCAGATTCGATGGAAGGCCCGACGCCGATTTCGGCCCTGATCCACGCCGCGACCATGGTCACTGCGGGTATCTTCATGGTGGCGAGAATGTCGCCGCTGTTCGAACTGTCGAGCACGGCGCTGTCGGTCGTCATCGTGATCGGCGCGACCACGGCCTTTTTCATGGGACTGATCGGCATCGTGCAAAACGACATCAAGCGCGTGGTGGCCTACTCGACGCTGTCGCAGCTCGGTTACATGACCGTGGCGCTCGGCGCATCTGCTTACTCGGCGGCGATTTTCCACCTCATGACGCACGCCTTCTTCAAGGCCCTGCTGTTCCTCGCGGCGGGTTCGGTCATCATCGCCATGCACCACGAGCAGGATATCCGCAAGATGGGCGGGCTCAAGAAATACATGCCGATCACCTACTGGGTGTCGCTGGTCGGCTCGCTGGCCCTGATCGGGTTCCCCGGATCTTCGGGCTACTTTTCCAAGGACGCGATCCTGATCGCAACCCACAATTCTGAAGTCTGGGGTTCCGGTTATGCCTACCTCGCGGTGCTGCTGGGCGTATTTGTCACGGCGTTCTACTCGTTCCGCATGTTCTTCCTGGTTTTCCACGGCAAGGAGCGCATGGACGAACATACGCGCGAGCATCTGCATGAAACCCCAGCGGTGGTGACGGTACCGTTGATCCTGCTGGCGATCCCGTCGGCCATTATTGGCTGGATCACGATTGAAACCGTGTTGTTCAGCGATTTCTTCGACCAGGCGATCATCATCTTCGAAGAGCATGGCGCCATGGCCGCAGTGGCCAAGGCGTTCCACGGCCCGGCGAATTTCGTGCTGCACGGTTTCGCGGGGCTGCCGGTATACCTGGCGGCTGCCGGGGTAGGGAGCGCCTGGTACATATACCTCAAGAATCCACAGTTAGCCACCACGCTCAAGCAGCGATTGAGCTGGGTCTACAACCTTCTCGATAACAAGTACTACTTCGACCGCTTCAACGAAATCGTGTTTGCGGCAAGTGCCCGGGGCATCGGTCAGGTGCTGTGGCGACTCGGCGATGCGTTGATGATCGACGGGCTTTTCGTCAACGGTAGCGCGCGCTTGGTGGGGTGGTTTTCGAGCGTGGTGCGCTACTCGCAAACCGGTTACCTGAACCATTACGCGTTTGCAATGATTTCGGGACTGATCCTGCTGCTGGGATGGGTCGTGTTGGGCTAAAGAAGAATTATAAAGGTAAAGCTTAAACTATGTACGCTGATTGGCCGCTATTGAGCCTGGTTATCTGGACACCGATTTTCGGTGGCATCCTGGTATTGTTTGCCGGCGACAGCAATCCCGCGGGCGCGCGCAAGATCGCACTGGTGGTGTCGATTATTACTTTTCTGCTGACATTGCCGCTCTACATGCAGTTCAATACCACGACCCACCTGATGCAGTTCGTCGAACGACATGAGTGGATAAACGCATTTAATATCGAGTATTTCATCGGCATCGATGGAATCTCGATGCCGTTGATCCTGTTGACATCGTTCACCACGGTGATTGTCGTGATCTCGGCCTGGGAAGTCATCCAGTACCGCGTCTCGCAGTACATGGCGTCGTTTCTGATCATGGAAGGATTCATGATCGGCACCTTTTCGGCACTCGATTCGATCCTGTTTTATATCTTCTTCGAGGCGATGCTGATCCCGATGTTCCTCGTCATCGGTATCTGGGGTGGCGCCAATCGAATCTATGCAACGCTGAAGTTTTTCCTGTATACCTTCATCGGCTCGGTCTTGATGCTGGTGGCGCTGATCTACATGTACACCAAGACCGGCAGCTTCGCGATTTTTGATTTTCACTATCTCAGGCTAACGCTCAACGAGCAGATACTGATTTTCCTGGCGATGCTGGTCGCCTTCGCGGTCAAGGTGCCGATGTGGCCGGTGCACACCTGGTTACCGGACGCGCACGTCGAGGCGCCGACCGGGGGCTCGGTGATCCTGGCCGCGATCATGCTGAAAATCGGCGGCTACGGCTTCCTGCGCTTCAGCCTGCCGATCACCCCCGACGCCAGCGCCGAACTCGACTGGCTGATCATCACCATGTCGCTGACCGCGGTGGTCTATATCGGCTTCGTCGCGCTGGTGCAGCGCGATATGAAGAAGCTGATAGCCTACTCGTCGATTGCCCACATGGGATTCGTGACACTGGGGTTTTTTATCGTGTTTCGAATCATGAATTCCGGGCACGGCGACCAGGGTGCGGGCCTGGCGCTCGAGGGCGGCATGGTGCAGATGGTGTCGCACGGCTTTATATCGGGCGCCATGTTCCTTTGCGTCGGCGTGCTGTATGACCGTATGCACAGCCG
>CALZHS010000408.1 GCA_945787265.1 uncultured Gammaproteobacteria bacterium
CCCGATTACGCCGCCGCCGATAACCGCGGCCTTGTCGATGAGTTTCATGATGGTCCCCTATTTTGTGATCGGTGGGCGCTTTTGTAACTGCATTTTCTCGCGCACTTCAGCCGGGGTCATCAGGGTCGCCCCCATGTTGGTAACGATGGTTGCCGCCATTTCGACGAGCTGCGCGTTGGTTGCGAGTTCGCCTTTCCTGAGCCACAGGTTGTCCTCGAGGCCAACGCGCACGTTGCCGCCGGCCAGCACCGCGGCGGCGGCATAGGGCATTTCGTTGCGCCCGATCGAAAACGCGGAAAAGGTCCAGTCGTCGGGGGTGTTGTTGACCATCGACATGAAAGTGTTCAGATCATCCGGCGCACCCCACGGAATCCCCATGCACATCTGGATCATGACCGGGTCCTGAATGATGCCTTCCTCGACCAACTGCTTGGCAAACCACAGGTGACCGGTTTCGAACACCTCGATTTCTGGGCGCACGCCGAGATCGGTCATCATCTGGCCCATTGCACGCAGCATGCCGGGCGTATTGGTCATGACATAGTCGGCCTCGGCAAAATTCATCGTGCCGCAATCCAGGGTACAGATTTCCGGCAGGCATTCGGCGACGTGAGCAACGCGCTCGGTCGCGCCCGCCATATCGGTGCCGGCTTCATTGAGGGGCAGCGGGTTTTCGGGGTCGCCAAACACCAGGTCACCGCCCATGCCCGCGGTAAAGTTAACCACGACATCGGTTTCCGAATCGCGAATGCGATCGATAACTTCGCGGTAAAGTTCGGGACGACGACTCGGTTTGCCGGTTTCGGGCTCACGTACGTGGCAATGGACGACCGCGGCACCGGCCCTGGCGGCGTCGATGGCGCTGGCGGCGATTTGCTCAGGCGAGCGTGGCACGTGGGGCGAACGATCCTGCGAACTGCCGGACCCGGTCACCGCACAAGTGATAAATGGGGTTAAATTGGCTGTTAAAGGCATAGCGCACCTCCGTTAATAATCGGGACATGATGTCACGGAAAAATGCCGCGTGATTGCAATTTAACGCAATATATTTGACAATTTGCGCAATGAGTATTTTCACTTCCAGCGATGAAAAACTGCGCATTACGTTACTGGTGCTGCCGGATTCATCGATGATGTCGCTGGCATCGGCACTCGATACGATGCGTGCCGCTAATCGTATCGCCGGCCGCGTTCTGTTCGATTGGCAAATCGCGACCCTGAACGGCAGGAACGCGCGCCTGACCTGCGACCTGCTGATCGAACCCGATATTGTGTTCGATGACAATTCCAGCGGCGATGTGCTGATCGTTATCGCAAGCTTTAACCAGCAGCATCATGCCGGGCCCGCGCATTTGAAACTGATCAAACGTGTCGCGCTCAATTTTTCAGCGGTCGGTGGCATCGAGGCAGGCAGCTGGATCCTGGCGCGCGCCGGGCTACTGCAGAACAGATCGGCGACCACGCACTGGGAGGATCTCGAAGAATTCGCTACCCATTTCCCTGACGTCGACCTGAAACCCGATCGTTTTGTCATCGATGGCAAGGTGTTTACCACCGGCGGCGCGTCGCCGACCTTCGATTTCATGCTCTACCTGATCCGTATACGTTACGGCTACCCGCTTGCGATCGAGGTCTCGAGCGCATTCATTTATGACGGTGTACACAGCGCCACCGACACCCAGCCGCTGGTCTCTCTCGGCATGCTGGAAAACAATGAGCCGCGGGTCGCCGCCGCTATCCACGTGATGGAACGGCATATCGACGAGCCCATTGCAATGAGGAGTATCGCGCGCGAGGTCGATATATCGATCCGCATGCTCGAGTACCTGTTTCGACAAACCCTGAACATGTCGCCGGCAGCTTACTATCGCCGCCTGAGATTACAGACCGCGCGTCGTTTGGTAGTGGATACCCGTCTCAGGCTGCAGGAAATCGCGATCCGCACCGGCTTTAATTCACTGTCATCTTTTTCACGCCTGTTCAAGAACTATTACCAGCAATCCCCGGGCGATTGCCGCCGCCAGGCGCAGGCCGTCACCTGACCCAAATCATTTGGCGCAAATAGACAATCATCAGTCGCGCATAAATCTCAAGCCATAGGGGGGTGTGATAATATCCGTTGATTCGATGGGAATTATCGCTAGAATACCCGGCCTTCGTACAAGGTCCGGGGCGTTCATACGCCTCGAAATTGGCACCGGGTTGGAAATCGGGATACCCGGATGTGTTTAAAGTGACGGTGGTCGAGGAAACCGATCCCCAAAGCGAGAAACTGGCAGCGTAATGAAAGTACTGGTATGTGTGAAACGCGTCCTCGACCCCCAGGTCAAGGCGCGCGTAAAAGCGGACGGTTCGGGCGTCGACCTGGCAAACGCCAAGATGACGATGAATCCCTTTTGTGAAAACGCTCTCGAGGAAGCGCTGCGTCTGCGTGAGGCCGGCATTGTCGAGGAGATAATCGTGGCCTCGGTTGGCGGCGGCAAAACCGAGGAAACCCTGCGCCACGGTCTCGCGATGGGTGCA
>CALZHS010000409.1 GCA_945787265.1 uncultured Gammaproteobacteria bacterium
CTCTCGCCCCTGGCGAAAGATCCGGTCTTGAAGGTGGACGACGAAGTCCTGTTTGAATCAGCGGTTATCAATGAATTTCTCGACGAAATCACGGGCGGCGATCTGCAGCCCGGGGAACCGCTGGCACGCGCCAAGAACCGCGCCTGGATAGAATTCGCATCGAATATGCTGGGTAACCTGTACATGATGAAAATGAGCAAAGACGAGGCAAGCTATGACAAGTATCGGAATCGACTGGTCAGCCTGCTGGAACGAGTCGAGAAACGACTCGGTGACGGCCCGTGGTTTAACGGGACCGAATTTTCACTCGCTGATACCGCTTTCGCCCCATTGTTCCAGCAGGACTCGGTGGCCGATGGCAAGCTCTCGGTAATCGATCCCGCAACCATGCCAAAGGTCAACGCCTGGGCCCGGCGTCTGCTGGATTTGCCCGAGGTTAAGGAATCGGTAGTCGATGAATTCGAAGATCTGTATATCAACGCGATGAAAAAGAACGGCTCCTACAGCCTGCATCGGTTGGCAGCGTAGGATAGATTGCCATGACAAAAGCCGGGAACCTGGCATTGCACGTACTTGCGCCTTTAGTAACACCAGGTCCGGAAGACTCACGTCGAGGACGGGATCGCTGTATAGTGACTGTTAAATGAAATTGGTATTAGTTATGACAAAAAGAGGTCTTAATGGCTAACTGGCTCGAAGGTAAAGTCGTCGAAAACCGGCGCCTGAATGATTACCTGACTTCGTTGATTATCGATGTTGAGCTCAACGGATACGAGGCTGGACAATTTGTACGCGTCGGTCTGCCCGATGGCGATAGCGTGTTGGCACGGCCCTATTCGCTGGTCAATACCCCAGAAGATAGCCTTCTCGAGGTTTACTTCAATATAGTCGAGGAAGGTCCATTATCGCCGCGCCTGTTCGATCTCAAGGCAGGAGATGACGTCCTGATCTCGGATAACCCCTCGGGATTCCTGACCGTCAGTGAAATCCCGCAATGCAAACATTTATGGATGATTGCAACCGGCACCGGTATCGGCCCTTTCCTAAGAACTCGCCTACCAGGACACGATCGGAAAGATCGTTGAAACGCGTGGCGATCAATTCTGTTACTTGCCAGTAGTGACCAGGGAAAAACTGGCGGGGAGTCTCGACAAGCGAGTCCCCTTCGTGATGCAGGACGGCAGTCTCGAGCAAAAAGCGGGGGTCAGCATTAACGCCGAGAATTCGCACGTCATGATGTGCGGCAGTTCCGACATGATTACCGATGTCAGTGCCGAGCTGGTATCGCGCGAGATGAAAAAACATCGGCGTCGGGATCCGGGTCATTTCACGACCGAGAAATATCACTAGTTTACTCGCCGCGCAGCACCTCGATCAGCGACAGCGTCATGCGCGCGGTCGCACCCCATAGCATCTCACCGTCGTAAAGATCGTAATAGACTACCGGCCACGGACGCCGGGAATCAGGGTGTTGGCGTTCTTCGAGACGATAGTTCGAGGACTCGGCGAGCCAGCGCAATGGCATCGTAAAGGCGCGCGCAACTTCGATTTCATCCAGGTTTAACGGGTACGGCCAGGGCATCACACCGATGTAGGGGCGAACCTGGAATTCACTGATGGTGTGGTGATGATTGATATGCCCCAGCACCTCGACATCATTGGCGGCTATGCCAATCTCTTCCTCGGCCTCCCGCAAGGCTGTCGCCAGCAGGGTCTCATCGGTGTCATCACGCTTGCCGCCGGCGAAAGCCACCTGGCCGCTATGGCGGTCTCCCTCGAAACTGGTACGTCGAATATACAGAATATGCCAGGCGTTATCGATGCGCACAAACGGTACCAGTACCGCGGCCTCGCGTGCCGAGTCACTTAACAATTCCGGGGGAACATCATAGGTCGTGTCACGTTGAGCATGCAGACGCGCTCGAATGTCATCGACGCTGAGAGCATCCAGGTCAGGCACGCCTTGATGCCCTGCTCCTGCGCGCGGCGGCCTGTTCCAGGAATTCGAGTCGTTTTTCATTGCTGGCAGCACCCCAGGCGCAGATTTCGTCGATGCTGCGAAAACAGCCGAGACAGATGTCGTTGTCGTCGAGCGTGCAATGGCGCACGCAGGGGGATTCGACCCGCGCTGGTTTATCAGTGGCCGAGGTTGCCATTGTCGATTTCCGGTTGATCTTTGTGCAGGGGAAGTTGCTGGTTCATGGTTGGCGAAGCCTAAATTATTCCTATACCCAGACACAAGTGCTAGCAACTTGCATCAGCTTAAAAAACCTGTAATTTTAGCGACATGTCAGCGCAAATAATCAATATCGCCGATTACCCGGTCGATAACCTGTCATCTGCCGATGCACAGTCCTGGGTCAGGCAGGTGCGTGCCAGTCTCGACCAGGATGGTTGCTGCATCTTGCCCAACTTCGTAACCGCGCAGGCGCTGGAAAAAATGGCGCGACAGGCACACTCTATAGCACATCTCGCCTATCCCGGCCCGACCGAGGTAAGCCCCTACTTCTTCAATTATCAACTGGGACATGGCGAAGACCTGCCCGGCACACACCCGGTAAAATACCGGGGTAAGCGTAATCTGGCCCAGGTTGCAGCCGATCTTATCCCGCCGGAATTTTTACTGAGCCAGCTTTTCCATAGCGATTTAATGCTCGATTTCCTGGCCGCGGTTACCGGGCAGCCGATTTATCGCAACCAGGATCCGTACCAGTCGCTTAATATTTCGATCATGAACCAGGGCGGATGTCAGCAATGGCACTTTGACAGTGGCACCATGGTAACGACATTGTTGCTACAGGAACCCGAAGCCGGGGGAATATTCGAGTATGCGCCGGCAATTCGTTCCGACACCGACGAAAACTTTGACGCCGTGCAGGCGGTTCTGCAAGGCAACAGCGACCGGGTAATCCAGAACCGCTTGCAGGCAGGTACCTTATCGCTGTTTCGCGGGCATTACTCACTGCATCGGGTAACACCCGTCGAAGGCCAGCGCCAGCGAATACAGGCCATACTCGGCTATTCCACCCGGCCTGGTTTATACGGCAGCAAGGAGTCGAGCATTCTGCACTATGGCCCCCGGGTGTCCAAAATAGAGGCCGTTACCCCGTTTTACACCGAATAGGTCGTGCTCGGCTAAGAACAGGCTGCTGACAGGCAACTTGTCATTTGTCAGGCAAATCAAAAAAGACTAGCATTGCGACCCTTTGATAACGACGGCCCCGGCCGTGCAACACGACTGGAATCCCGGATTGGCTGATAAATTACTGAGCATATCGCGCCGCACGCGCAAGACCCCGTTTACACCCCGCGTGGAAGCCGCCGGCGTCAAGGCCTATACCGTGTACAACCACATGCTGTTGCCCACATTTTTCGAATCCAACGAAGCCGACTACTGGAGCCTGTGCCAGGATGTACAGGTCTGGGACGTCTCCTGCGAGCGTCAGATCGAGATATCGGGCCCCGACAGCGAAGGCCTGATCCAGCTGATGACGCCGCGCGATATTTCGCGCGCCGTG
>CALZHS010000410.1 GCA_945787265.1 uncultured Gammaproteobacteria bacterium
CCTGGTTTACCCGCAGCATATCGCTATCGGTCAGATTTTTAAGGTCCTCCAGTACGAAGGACTGATTCGAGGTAAATGCGGCTTCAGACATAGTGCGGAGTATCGCAAAGACACTGCTCGCGATCTAGCATAAGCGCAGGATTTATTTAGAGAGACTGGTAGTAATCGATCAGGATCTTGGCAACCTCGGGGCGTGAAAACTCCTTGGGTGGCGCAATACCCTCGCTCAGCATTTCGCGCACCCGGGTACCGGAAAGCAGGACAAAATCGTCCTTGGTATGATCGGGCGCCTCGTTCATCATTACAACGCGATTCAGCTTGTTCGACCACGCGGTATGGTCGGCGCGGAAAATTTCGATTTCGAGCGCATCGGCGGGGACCTCGGTGTCAAAAATCGTTTGCGCATCGAAGGCGCCGTAGTAGTCACCGACGCCGGCATGGTCACGCCCGATAATGAAATGGCTAGCGCCCATATTCTGGCGGAAATAGGCGTGCAATACCGCTTCCCGCGGCCCGGCGTAAAGCATATCGAACCCGTAACCGGTAACGATTGCGCTGTTTTCCGGGAAGTAAAGCCGCACCATGGTGCGAATCGCGTTGTCGCGCACGTCGGCAGGGATATCACCCGGTTTGAGCTTGCCCAGTAACATGTGGATCACGAGCCCGTCACAGCCGAGACGCTCCATGGCCATGTGGCACAGCTCTTCGTGCGCGAGATGCATCGGGTTGCGCGTCTGGAAGGCAACCACGCGTTTCCAGCCGCGTTGCTCGATTTCGGCGCGAATCTGCACCGCGGTCCTGAAGGTATCGGGGAAGTCAGTCTCGAAGTAGCTGAAATTAAGCACCTGGATTGGACCGCTGATCGCGTAGCGGCCATGACCGTTGAATGCCGCCACGCCGGGATGCTCGTTGTCAGTGGTGCGATAGACCTTTTCGGTCATCAGCGCCATCTGCTCATCGTTGACCTGCTCGATGGTGTCAACCTGTTGAATGGCAATGACGGGATTACCGTCGACATTCGGATCACGTAACGCGATCCTTTCGGCGCCCTCGATCTCGGTGATCGATTCCACCAGGTTCAGAATCGGCACCGGGAAGAAACGTCCGTCGACCATATGCATATCCTCAGCCGTACTGAGCGCATCGGCCAGGTTCATATATCCAGTCAGCGGGGTGAAATACCCGCCACCGAGCATCACCGCGTTAGCGGCGGCGGCCGAACTAACCTCCACCGACGGCAGCTGTCGGGCTTCCTCGATGAGGGCGTTGCGTTGTGTTTCGTCATCGACGTACAGGGGTTTTAGGCTAGCGGAGCCGACAGGGTTGGTCATGGCGTATTTTTAATAATTTTGACAAGGCTGAATGTAACGACTGCCGCCGCAGTTAGCAATCGAATCTGGTTCTGGGTGTATTCAGAGGGTTTATTTGCCCTGGTCCCTAGAGACAGCCCCGCAGTACCAGGTTGAGTTGTTCGAGGCGTTGCACAATCGGTGTTGCCTGTTGGTTGCGCGTTTGTAAGCGCAACACGTTAACAATCTCTAACTGGTATTTCTGAGCCAGGTTTTGCGCCATCGGCGATGCGGGGCTTTCCATTGTTAACAAGCAGGTGGCTGGACTTGAGGCAAGCAGGCTTTCGATTCGCTTGAGATCCTTGAAGCCGCCATGGTTATCGTGTTGGTCGTGGATGCTTGTTATCGCTCGGAGGCCCATGTCGGCCTCGAAATGAGTTGTAAAAGCGTGGTCGGTGATAAAACGTGGATGTCGATTTTGCCATTGCGCCAGCGTATCCAGGCGCCATTGTGCTATCGCCTTGAGCAGTTCGTCGGCGTTCGATCGGTACTGCGCCTGGTTGCCGGGATCCAGTTTCGTCAACGCGGTTACGATGATCTCGATGCTGCGTTTCAAAAGAACGGGCGAATACCAGATGTGCCCATCTCCATCTTTGATACCCAGCGCGGGTAATAATTCAAGTTGCTGTGTTGACTGTGGCAGAACATCCGCAACCCGGTTAAAGCCGGATTCAAACTGGCGCCCGATCCAGATAACCAGATCGGCCTGTTGCAGCAATCGCATATGCGAGGGCTTGAAGGCGAAGTGATGTGCGGAAGCCTCGTCCCTGATGATCAAGTCGGGTTCAGCGATACCCTGCATTATAGTCGCTGTCAGTTCCTGCAGCGGTGCGATAGAAACTACCACGCGGGGTGCCGCAGCAACGGCAGCGGATTGCAGACATAACAGCAGGACAAAAAAACGCATTCGAAGGTTACAGGCGTGGCGAAAAATTTAGTTACGTTATAATATAACATTATGTCTCGTAAAATGAAGTCTCCCGATATTGCTTTTCGCAAGCACGACCACAGTCGTTGCCAGCGTCAGCTGCTGTCCGAGGCCAGTCAGTTATGTGAATCGCGCAAGCTGCGCCTGACTCCGCGACGCCGGCAGGTACTGGAGATACTGCTCGTCAGCCACCAGCCCCTGGGAGCTTACGACATTCTCGCCGAGCTGAATCGCA
>CALZHS010000411.1 GCA_945787265.1 uncultured Gammaproteobacteria bacterium
TACCTGCTGATCCAGGACGACAAGGCCGAGCTGCGCCCGGGAGACGGAATCTGGGGCAAATCAGCCTGGGAAACCGACGATATCCTGCACGCCACTCACCAGGATCCGCAACTGCGAGTCGCCTGCGTCGGCCGCACGGCTGAACACGGCTGTCTCTTTTCTGCGGTTATGAATGACAAGCACCGTGCCGCCGGACGTTCCGGAGTTGGTACCGTCATGGCGTCGAAGAACCTGAAAGCGGTCGCGGTTCGCGGCACTGGAGGGATTGGTAACGTCCACGACGCCAAGGCCTTCATGGCGGCGACCAGTGATGGCAAGGCGGTACTGGCCGAGAATGCTGTCACCGGCCAGGGACTGCCGGCCTACGGCACGCAAGTGCTGATGAACGTCATCAACGGGATAGGCGCCTTGCCGGCCCGCAATATGCGCGATGTCGGTTTCGAAGGCGCGGAGCATATCTCTGCCGAAGCCATGGCAGAGCCGCGCAAGAGCGACGGCAAGCCCAACCTGACCACGAATGGTGCCTGTTTCAGCTGCACCATCGCCTGTGGCCGCATCTCGACCGTCGATCCGACGCATTTTTCGGTCAAGGATAAACCGCAGTACCAGGGTGCCTCGGGAGGTCTCGAGTACGAAGCCGCCTGGGCGCTGGGTGCCGATACCGGTGTCGATGACCTCGATGCGTTGACCTACGTCAACTTCCTGTGCAACGAGGATGGCATGGACCCGATAACCTACGGTGCGACCGTGGCCGCGGCGATGGAAATGTTCGAAGACGGGGTTATCACCACCAAGGAAACCGGGGGTATCGAACTCAAATTCGGCAGCGCCGAGGCGTTTGTTGCGATTACCGAACAATTCGTCACCGGCGAGGGATTTGCGAAAGACCTGGGACTGGGTTCGAAGCGACTGTGCGAAAAATACAAACGTCCGGAACTGTCGATGACGGTCAAGGGCCAGGAATTCCCGGCCTACGATCCGCGCGGTATCCAGGGCATCGGTCTCGCCTATGCCACTTCGAACCGGGGCGCCTGCCATCTGAGGGGTTACACGATAGCCTCCGAAGTGCTGGGTATTCCGGTCAAGACCGAGATGAACGACACTGACGGCAAGGCCGAGCTGGTCAAGGCTTTCCAGGATGCGACCGCACTGGTCGATTCCGCCGGGTTGTGCGTCTTCACGACCTTTGCCTGGGGCATGGATAATATTGCACCCCAGATCGATGCCGCCTGCGAGGGCGACTGGAGCGTCGAGAATTGCCTCGAAACCGGCGAACGCATCTGGAACATGGAGCGCCTGTTCAACGAGGCCGCCGGCTTTACCGCCGATGACGACAAGCTGCCCAAGCGCCTGCTCAAGGAAGTCATCAAGAGTGGCCCGACCGAGGGGCAGGTCAATCGCCTCGGCGAAATGCTGCCCAAGTACTACGAGGTCAGGGGCTGGACCGCTGACGGCAAGATCCCGGACGAAACCCGTCAACGACTATCATTGTAACCTCGAACCCCTCGCCGTAAGGCGGGGGGTTTTTCCTTACCAAGAGCAATGACATGCAACATATCATCATAGGTGCAGGGCCCGCCGGCGTGATAGCAGCGGAAACCCTTCGTAAAACAGACCCCGAAGCTCAAATCACGATTATTGGCGATGAACCGGAACCGCCGTACTCGCGCATGGCGATCCCGTATTATCTGATTAAAAATATCGATGAAACCGGAACCTACCTGCGTGACCCCAAGACTCATTTCAGCGCCCTGGATATCGAAGTCGTGCAACAGCGCGTCGACAAGATCGATGCCAGGTCGAAATCGGTAACGCTGGCCGATGGCAGCTCACGCGCTTACGATAAAGTATTGATTGCCACCGGTTCACATCCGATCAGTCCGCCGATACCGGGGCTCGATTTGCCGCAGGTGCATTCCTGCTGGACGCTAGAAGACGCGCGCAACATTATCAAGCTGGCGCAGTCCGGGTCCAATGTCGTGCTCATCGGCGCCGGCTTTATCGGCTGTATTATCCTCGAGGCGCTGGTCAAGTGCGGCGTGCATCTCGCCGTGGTAGAAATGGGTAACCGCATGGTTCCTCGCATGCTGGACGAAAAGGCCGGCGGTTTGCTCGAATCCTGGTGCAAGAACCAGGGTATCGATGTGCATACCTCCTGCAGCGTTGACGGAATTGCCGAAGCCGGGGACGAGGTCGAAGTGTCGTTAAGCGATGGCAGCAAGCTGAGTGCCGCGCTGGTGATTACCGCGACCGGGGTCAAGGCGAATACCGACCTCGTGGAGGGTACCGATATCAATATTGACCAGGGCATACTGGTAAACCGGCGCATGCAGACCAGCAATCCGGACGTCTACGCCGCCGGTGATGTTGCGCAAGGCGTGGATTTTTCCACCGGTAACTTCGAGGTACAGGCGATCCAGCCGACCGCGACCGATCACGGACGTATCGCCGCGCTCAACATGGCGGGACAGGGCGACGAACATCATGGCACGCTGAACATGAACGTCCTC